>DATJJL010000240.1:0-14420 GCA_035492155.1 Ramlibacter sp.
CGGCAGGCTGGACGGGACACTGGATCGACGCGGCGTCGACGCTGCGCATGAAGGACGATGCGGTCATCATCCTCGACCCGGTGAACATGCCGGTGATCAAGAACGCGCTGGCCAAAGGCGGCAAGAACTGGATCGGCGGCAACTGCACCGTGAGCTGCATGCTCATGGGCGTCGGCGCGCTGTACAAGGCGGGCCTGGTCGAGTGGATGTCCACGATGACCTACCAGGCCGCTTCCGGCGGCGGCGCGCAGCACATGCGCGAGCTGCTCACGCAGTTCGGCACATTGAACACTGAAGTGCGCCAGCTTCTCGACGATCCGAAGTCGGCCATCCTCGAGATCGACCGCAAGGTGCTCGCGCGGCAGCAGTCGCTCGCGGGCTCCGAGGTCGAGCACTTCGGCGTCCCGCTTGCCGGCTCGCTCATCCCGTGGATCGACAAGGATCTGGGCGATGGCGTTTCGCGCGAGGAATGGAAGGGCGGCGCGGAGACCAACAAGATCCTTGGACGAGGCGCGGGCTTCGGCACTGCGGACGTGCCGGTCGATGGCTTCTGCGTGCGCGTCGGCGCAATGCGCTGCCACAGCCAGGCGATGACGTTCAAGCTGAAGAAGGATGTTGCCGTGGCGGACATCGAGGCCATGATCGCCGCCGACAATGAATGGGTGAAGGTCGTGCCCAATACGCGCGAAGCGACGGTGAAGGACCTCACCCCTGTCGCTGTGACGGGAACGCTATCGATCCCCGTCGGCCGTATTCGCAAGATGGCGATGGGCCCCGAGTACGTGGGCGCCTTCACTGTCGGTGATCAGCTGCTGTGGGGCGCGGCCGAACCTCTGCGCCGCATGTTGCGCATCTTGCTTGACGCATAATCGCCGGCCCGCTGTTTGATAAGCGACGGCCTGTAACGCACAGTTGCAGGCCGTTGTCGCATCACAACGTGCATGTGCGTGGTAACCATGAATCGGAACGAGGCTGCGAAGTTAAAAACTTGTCTCAGCTTGTCAGCCTAAGACATTGATGTTATGGTCCTTTTAGCAAGTTCAGCGTCGAGGCGTTGGTTCGCATGAAGAGAAGAATGTTGCCTGCCGGCCAGGCAATAGGGACCCATCCATCCACAGGCAGGCCCCGTTGGCGAGCCTCTGCCGCGGCAGTTGCCGCGGCGGTGCTGCTAGGTGCCTATGCAACGGATGCAAGTGCCCTCGCCTTGGGTCGCATCACGGTTCAGTCCGCATTGGGCGAGCCGCTCAGCGCCCAGATCGACATCCCCGAGATCAATGCCGACGAAGTCGCGTCGCTGCGCGCCGTCGTCGCATCGCCCGATGCTTTCAAGGCGGCGGGGCTTGACTACAACGCGGCTCTCGCCGACCTCAAGATCACGCTCGAGAAGCGAGCCGACGGGTCTTACTTCCTGCGCCTGAAAAGCAGTCGTCCCGTGAACGAACCGTTCATGGACCTCATTCTCGAAAGCAGCTGGGCCTCGGGCCGCATCGTGCGCGACTACACGATGCTGTTCGATCCGCCGGCCCTGCGTCAGAGCCAGCAGCCGATCACAGCGCAGACCACACCGGCACCCGCGCCGGCTGCGCAACCCCAAAAACCTGCTTCACGCACACCCTCGACATCGACTGCGCGCGCGCCTGCTGCTGCCGCGCCGGTGGGCGGCGGCGAAGGCAAGCAGGTCACCGTGAAGAGCGGCGACACCGCCGGCCGAATCGCGTCGGCCAACAAGCCGCCCGCCGTCTCGCTTGACCAGATGCTGGTCGCGATGCTCCGCGCCAATCCGGATGCTTTCGTGAGCGGCAACGTCAATCGTTTGCGCTCGGGCGCCGTGCTCGACATGCCCAGCCAGGAACAGGCTGCGCTGATCCCGCCCGAAGACGCCAGGCAGACACTTGTTGCGCAAAGCCGCGACTTCAACGAATTCCGGCGCCGGCTGGCCGAAACAGTGCCGAGCACCAAGGTCGCCGCCGCCGAGCGGCAGTCGTCCGGCAAAGTCACCGCGCAAGTCGAAGAGAAAAAGCCTTCCGCCGCATCGCCCGACAAGCTGACGCTGTCGAAGGCCGCCGCGCAAGGCAAGGCTTCGGCCACCGAGGACAAGATTGCCAAGCAACGCGCCGCGCAAGATACGGCAACGCGCGTGGCGGAGCTGAACAAGAACATCAGCGACCTGAGCAAGCTCGGCAAACCAACGGCAACTGCAGCCCCGACGACGCCCGCAACTGCGGCAAGCGCAGCGAAGCCGGGGATCCCGGTGCCGATTGGTGCGCCTGCCAACGTGGCGAAGCCGGCATCCGCCCCCGCTCCCATCGCCGCACCTGTCGTAGCCACAGCTTCGCCCCCTGCAGCCGCGACGTCGCCTTCAGCCATGGCAGCATCCGCTGCCGCGCCGACAGCCAGCGCAACGGTTGCCTCTGCGTCCGCAACCGCGACTGCGCCGACCTCCTCTTCACCCGTTGCCGCTGCGGCAAAGCCTGCATCCAAGCCCGCCGCGAAGGCCGCCAAGGCCGCGCCGCCGCCGCAGACGAGCTTCCTTGACGACCTGCTCGACAGCCCGCTGATCCTCGCGGGCATCGGCCTTATCGTCGCGCTCGGCGCCGGGCTGGGCTTCTATCGCGTCCAGCAGCGCAAGAAGACCGCCCAGGTCGACAGCTCATTCCTCGAAAGCCGACTGCAGCCGGACTCGTTCTTCGGTGCAAGCGGTGGCCAGCGTATCGATACGAACGAAGGCGGCGCAACGGGTTCGTCGATGGTGTATTCGCCCAGCCAGCTCGATGCGGCCGGCGACGTCGACCCTGTTGCCGAAGCGGACGTGTATCTCGCCTACGGCCGCGACCTGCAGGCCGAAGAAATCCTCAAGGAAGCGCTGCGCACGCAACCGCAGCGCGTCGCCATTCACACCAAGCTGCTCGAGATCTACGCGAAGCGCCGCGACGCGAAGGCTTTCGAGCTCGTCGCGACCGAGGCGTATGGCCTCACGCATGGCGAAGGCTCCGAGTGGGAACGCATCTGCGAACTCGGCCAGGAACTCGATCCCTCGAATTCACTTTATCGCCCGGGCGGACAGCCGAGCGAAGGCGCCGCGGTTGCCGCCGCAGCGGCAGCAACTTCCTCCGGCAAGTTCGGCCAGACGATGCAAACGCAGGCGATTGCCGCTGCCGAGCCCGCTGCGGCGAATCCAGACCTCGATCTCGACCTCGACTTTTCGCTCGACGATCCGGCCGGCACTGCGCCGGCGGCCGCGCCCGTCGCTGCAGCATCGCCCAGCAGCTACGAGCGCACGCAAGCGGTGGACGCCGATGCCGCACCGCCGATGCCTGCGCTGGACCTCGACTTCGGCACGCCCGGCTCCCCAGCGCCCGCTCCCGCGCCTGCGGCGGCGACTCTTCATGCGCCCGATCTCGTCCTCGACGAGAACAGCCTCAACTCCGGCCTGAACCTGGACGCGACGCTGCCGGCCGGTGCGATGTCCGCGCCGCCATCTCCGCCGCCTCCGGCACCGGCCCCTGCATCGAAGGAAGGCATGCTCGAGTTCGACTTGGGTGGGCTCTCGCTCGACCTGCCGGGCGCCAAGGCCGCGCCGGCTGCAGATGCACCAGCCCCAGCAGCTGCGGGCGGTCCGGACACCGAATCGCCGACGACGGCAGGCTCGCCCCTCTCGACGGCAGGCTTCGAGGATTCCAGCAGCGACCCGCTTGCCACCAAGCTCGCTCTCGCGCAGGAGTTCAACGCCATCGGGGACCCCGACGGCGCCCGCAGCCTCGCCCAGGAAGTGATCGCCGAAGCATCCGGCGATCTCAAGACGAAGGCGCAGAAGTTCCTCGCCGAGATCGGCTGATCTCGCGTCACGTCGAGGCGCGCCCATGAGGATCGCTCTGGGCATCAGTTACCACGGACAAGCGTACGAAGGCTGGCAGAGCCAGCTTTCGGGCCGCACCGTGCAGGACAGGCTCGAATACGCGCTGTCCGAATTCGCGGCGCAGCCAATCTCCACCGTGTGCGCTGGCCGCACCGATGCGGGCGTGCACGCCCTGATGCAAGTGGCGCACTTCGACACGGCACTCGATCGCGAAGAGTTCTCGTGGGTGCGCGGCACGAACCGTTTTCTTCCGCCCGACATCGCCGTGCAATGGGCGCATCCCGTGCCGGATGAATTCCATTCGCGCGCCAGCGCTACTGCCCGCCGCTATGCGTATGTGCTGCTCGAATCGCAGGTGCGTCCCAGCGTCGATGCGGGGCGCGTGGGCTGGGTGTTTCGAGCGCTGGACGGCGCCGCGATGGAAAAGGCTGCAGCCCACCTTCTCGGCACGCACGACTTCACGTCCTTTCGCGCCTCCGAATGCCAGGCTCGCAGCCCGGTGAAGACGATGTCCCGCGTTGCGATCTCACGGCGCGGTGCCTACTGGCGATTCGATTTCGAGGCGGACGCTTTCCTGCACCACATGATCCGCAACATCATGGGTTGTCTCGTTGCCGTGGGCCAAGGCTTTCAGTCGCCCGACTGGATGCGCGAGGTGATCGAGGCGCGCAGCCGCGATGCCGCAGCACCCACGTTTGCGCCGGACGGCCTGTATTTTCTCGGCCCCGTGTACGACGCGAAGTGGGGACTGCCGAGCCGCACCGCTGCGTATGATTGGTTGCCATGAGTCCTGCCACTCGCACACGCATCAAGATCTGCGGCCTCACGCGCGAGCAGGATGTCGACGCGGCCGCTGCTGCGGGCGCCGACGCAGTGGGCTTCATCCAGTACGCCAAGAGCCCGCGATACGTCCCGATCGAGCGCGCAGCGGAACTCGCATCGCGCTTGCCGCCTTTCGTCACGCCGGTGCTGCTGTTCGTCAACGAGGAGCCGCAGCGTGTGCTCGATGCGCTCGCGTTGATCCCGAATGCTTGGGCCCAATTCCACGGCGATGAGACGCCTCAGCAGTGCCTCGCTTCCACAGGAAACGGCCGGCACCCCTACATCGCCGTGGCCCGAATTCCGCTCGAAGGGCCGCCCTTCGACTTGGTAAAATTTTGGGCATCGCACCCCCATGCCCGGGGCGTCCTGATGGACGCGCATGTCGAGGGCTATGGCGGCGCCGGAAAATCATTCGAATGGTCACGTCTTCCACCAAGCGTCAACGCTCACCTCGTCTTGTCTGGTGGGTTGACACCTGCAAACGTGGGCGATGGCATCGTGCAAGTGCGGCCGCGTTGTAAGACGCTGGCCGTGGATGTGAGCTCCGGGGTCGAGGTCGGCGCTACCGGAGGGGCAACCCTTCGCGGCATCAAGGACCCGGAAAAGATCAATCGGTTCGTCGCGGCCGTCCGTGCCGCCGACGCGCTTCTTGCGAGTTCAAACGATGTCCAGCTACCAGCAACCTGACACGACAGGCCACTTCGGCAAATACGGCGGCAGTTTCGTGAGCGAGACGCTCACGCACGCCATCGCGCAGCTGCGCGACGCTTACGCAAAGTACCAGCACGACCCGGAGTTCATCGCCGAGTTCAACGACGAGCTCAAACATTTCGTGGGCCGGCCCTCGCCCGTCTATCACGCGCAGCGCATGAGCCGCGAGATGGGCGGCGCGCAGATCTACCTCAAGCGCGAGGACCTCAATCACACCGGCGCGCACAAGATCAACAACGTCATCGGCCAGGCGCTGCTCGCCAAGCGCATGGGCAAGCCGCGCGTGATCGCCGAAACAGGTGCCGGCCAACACGGCGTTGCGACGGCCACCATCTGCGCGCGTTACGGCCTGGAGTGCGTCGTCTACATGGGCAGCGAAGACGTGAAGCGCCAAAGCCCCAATGTCTATCGCATGAACCTGCTCGGTGCGACGGTCGTGCCCGTCGAATCAGGCAGCAAGACGCTGAAGGACGCGCTGAACGAAGCCATGCGCGATTGGGTGACCAACGTCGAGAACACGTTCTACATCATCGGCACGGTCGCCGGGCCGCATCCCTATCCGATGATGGTGCGCGATTTCCAGAGCGTGATCGGCAACGAATGCCTGCGCCAGATGCCCGAGTTGATGGGCGGCCAGCCCGATGTCGTCGTTGCCTGCGTGGGCGGCGGCAGCAACGCGATGGGCATCTTCTACCCGTACATTCCGTTCGCGACCACGCGCCTCATCGGCGTCGAAGCCGCAGGCGAAGGCCTCGATACGGCCAAGCACGCGGCGTCATTGCAGCGCGGATCGCCCGGCGTGCTGCACGGCAATCGCACCTACATCCTGCAGGACGAGAACGGCCAGATCACCGAGACGCACAGCGTGAGCGCGGGCCTCGATTACCCGGGCGTCGGCCCCGAACACGCGTGGCTCAAGGACATAGGCCGCGCCGAATATGTCGGCATCACAGACAAAGAAGCGCTCGAAGCCTTTCACTACCTGTGCCGCACCGAGGGCATCATCCCGGCGCTCGAATCGAGCCATGCGATCGCCTACGCAATGAAGCTCGCCAGGACGATGAAGACCAGCGAGACCATCCTCGTGAACCTCTCCGGCCGCGGCGACAAGGACATCGGCACGGTGGCGGACCTTGCAGGCGTCGATTTCTACGATCGCCCGTCGATGCGCGGTCTCAAGGTCAAGGGTGGGGAATCGAAATGAGCCGCATCGCCACCACCTTCGCCAAGCTTCGCGAAACCAAGCGCAAGGCACTCATCCCGTACATCACCGCCGGCTTTCCGTATGCGGACATCACGCCCGAGCTGATGCACGGCATGGTCGACGCGGGCGCCGACGTAATCGAACTCGGCGTGCCCTTCTCCGACCCGATGGCCGACGGCCCCGTCATTCAACGTGCCGGCGAGAAAGCTCTCGCCATGGGCGTGGGCATGACGCAGGTGCTCGACATGGTCCGCACCTTCCGCAAGAAGGATGGGAAGACTCCGGTCGTCCTCATGGGCTATGCGAACCCCGTGGAGCGTTACGACCTCAAGCACGGCCCCGACGCCTTCATCCGCGATGCCGCCGGTGCCGGTGTCGATGGCATCCTGATCGTCGATTACCCGCCTGAAGAATGCGAGGACTTCGCGAACAAGCTGCGCGCCGCGAACATGGACCTCATCTTTCTGCTCGCGCCCACCAGCACCGACGAGCGGATGAAGGAAGTCGCACGCGTGGCAAGCGGCTACGTGTACTACGTGTCGCTCAAGGGCGTCACGGGCGCGGGCCACCTCGATACCGGCGCCGTCGAACAGATGCTGCCGCGCATCCGCGAACACGTGAAGATTCCTGTTGGCGTGGGCTTCGGCATTCGCGATGCAGCCACCGCAAAGGCCATCGGCCGCGTCGCCGATGCCGTGGTGATCGGCACCAAAATCATCCAGCTGGCCGAAGAATTTCCGCGTTCCGAGGTCGTTGCGGGCCTGGCCCGCTTCCTGCGGGAAGTCCGGTCGGCGCTCGACGCATAATCCCCATCCTGCCTGATAAGGACCGCCCATGAGCTGGCTCGAAAAACTGCTCCCGCCCAAGATCCAGCAGACCGACCCTGCCGATCGACGGCAGGTGCCCGAAGGTCTGTGGATCAAGTGCCCGAGCTGCGACAGCGTCCTGTACAAGACCGATCTCGAACAGAACCTCAACGTGTGCCCCACCTGCGGGCACCACCATCGCATCGGCGCCCGCGCGCGACTCAATTCCTTCCTCGACGGCGAAGGCCGTTACGAGATCGGGCAGGAGGTGCTGCCGGTCGATCCGCTCAAGTTCAAGGACAGCCGCCGCTATCCCGAACGTTTGAAAGAAGCGCTCGAGAACACACAGGAAACCGATGCACTCGT
The DNA here is from genome assembly GCA_035492155.1 of Ramlibacter sp. Classification (GTDB taxonomy): domain Bacteria; phylum Pseudomonadota; class Gammaproteobacteria; order Burkholderiales; family Burkholderiaceae_C; genus Ramlibacter. The sequence continues at coordinate 7,766 of DATJJL010000240.1, forward strand.
CGTGATGGGCGGCGCCGTGCACAGCATCAGCCTCGTCGCAGCCGCCTTCGAATTCGACTTCATGGGCGGCAGCATGGGCTCGGTGGTCGGCGAACGTTTCGTGCGCGGCGTCGAAACCGCCGTCGAACAGAAGGTGCCCTTCCTCTGCTTCACCGCCACCGGCGGCGCACGCATGCAGGAGGGTCTGCTGTCGCTGATGCAGATGGCCAAGACCAACGCAGCGCTCACGCGCCTGGCGAAGAAGGGCCTGCCCTACATCAGCGTGCTGACCGACCCGACGATGGGCGGCGTGAGCGCAGGTTTCGCATTCGTGGGCGACATCGTCGTCGCAGAGCCCAAGGCGCTCATCGGCTTCGCGGGCCCGCGCGTGATCGAGTCCACTGTGCGCGTCACGTTGCCCGAGGGCTTCCAGCGCGCAGAGTTCCTCCAGCAAAAGGGCGCGGTCGATTTCATTTGCGACCGGCGCGAGATGCGCAAGACCGTCGCGCAAGCGCTGGCGATGCTGCAGCGCCAGCCGGCCGACGCCGTCAGCTAACGCAACACGGCCGCCTGCAGGTACGCGAGAACGATCGCGCACACCTGCAGCACCACCAGAAACACCAGCGGCGACAAATCGAGGCCGCCCACCAGCGGCACGATCTTGCGCCATGGCCGCAGCAGCGGCATGCACAAGCGATCGATCACGTCGACGATCGGCGAATCGGACTGCACCCACGACAGGATCGCGTAGATGATCACCAGGCCCGTCAGGCCCGAAATGACAAGCCGCACGACACCGAACACCGCGAGCAGCGGCAGCAACTCCAGCCCGCCGCTGCGGCCCGCGAGCAGCCACAGGATCCCGAATTGCGCGAGCTCGACGAGATAGACCGCGACGAGACTGGCGGTGTCCATCTTGCGCACCGCGGGCAGCACCTTGCGCAGCGGCAGCACGATCCAGTCGGTCAGCGCGAAAACAAAACGCCCCACCGGATTGCCGAACGGAATGCGCTGGTATTGCATGTACAGGCGCAGCAGGCACGCGCCGCCGAGCAGGCCGGCAGCCACGTCGAGGAGGAAGGAAATAATTTGATAAGCCATGGGGCGTGCTCTGCTGCGGTCGTGGGATGATAGCGGCGAAGCTGGTTATTCCATGTCGTCGCTACTCACGCTGCAATCGCTGCCGCTTTTTCCGCTGGAAGCGGTGCTCTTCCCCGGCGGCATCCTGCCCCTGAAGATCTTCGAGGTCCGCTACCTCGACATGATCGGCAAATGCCACAAGGCCGGCGCGCCTTTCGGCATCGTTTCGCTCACCCAGGGCAGCGAGGTGCGGCAACCCGGCGCGGCGGAGGCTTTCTCCACCGTCGGCACGCTCGCGACCATTGTCGATTTTGACGCGCCCCGCCCCGGCCTCATGATGGTCCGCGCAGCAGGCTCGCAGCGGTTTCGCATCACCTCGCGCGACCAGCTCAAACATGGCCTGTGGATCGCCGACGTCGAGCGGCTGCCCGACGACACCAAGGTTTCCATTCCGCAAGACCTGCAGTTCACCGCGACCGCGCTTCGGCAATTGATCCATTCGCTCGAGCTCAAATCGGGCGGCAAGGAAAATCTTCCGATCCAGGAACCGTGGCAACTCGACGATTGCGGCTGGGTCGCGAACCGCTGGTGCGAGCTGCTGCCGCTGACGGTCGCTATCAAGCAGCGCCTGATGGAGCTGGACAACCCGCTGGTGCGCCTCGAGCTCGTGAGCGACGTGCTCGCGAAGACGGGGATCGCCAATTAAGCGATCGTCATAGACGACCATATGCTTGTCCGCCCTCGCGCGGCCAAGACAATCCGGCCTTTTTGCCTGATCGACCCATGATCCACGCCGTGTGCGCCATGCGCCGCGTCAGGGACTAGCAACCAGGAACCTGTTGCTCGAATGCTCGCAGACATACGATCGTATGTTGCGGGGTCGACGACCGCACCGGCACATTTCGTAGCTCAGGGATTGTCTAAAAACTCATTGCAAGGAAGGTCTACGATGAGTCGCTCCAATTCCGTTCACAGATCGTCTTTTAGCGTTCTTTCTCCCGTATCGCCGGACCGCCAGCCCGGCGAAGTCCCCTCCAAACAAGAAACCCGAGTTGCAGACGCAAACGTGGGCGCCGCCAGTCCGTCGTTCGACGCCCGCGGAGCAGAACTCGCCGTAGCCGAGCCTATTGAGCCCCGCGTCCATGCACAACAAACTCCTGTCAGCCCCCAATTGGCACCGGGCGCCGCATCAAGCAAGGTAGATACGCTGAAGCGCACTCTTCAGGGCGTGGCGAGGGACGTGATTGAAGCAACGGCGAAAAGCCGCAAAGAGGACGACGGCGTTTCGCGCGAAATCGTGAGAAGGCTGGACCAGAGCGCGCTGGCCCTGCATGGTCTACTGACACTTGGAGTCCCTTACGAAGAGGCACTCGGAATTTTCATGGACGAAGCGAAGAAATCCCTGGGACAGCTCAGTGCCGGCGAACTCAAGAATTGCCAGGAAGCGGGCTTTGCACCCCTGAAGGAGCAGATGACTCGGAACAACAGCATCCTCGCACGCGAAATGGCGAAGGAATTGTGGCACCTGGACGCTTACCAGATGCATCGCGACAAGCGAGAAGCAGATCGAGAACACGAGAGCACACCCAAAGCAACCCAGGCCGCACGCGCCTTGAAGGAAACGTGGCGCGCCAAGGTTGGCAGCTCGGTGGGTGAACGCAAAAAGTTCCTGAAAGACAGATCAGAGATTCAGGAATGCGACGCCGAAGCCCTTTCGGCCGTCACGAAGGCGATGCACTCATTTGCCGCCAGGCCGCCGGGAAGCATCCCGGAGAAGAGCGTCGCTCTAGGCGTCAAGGAAATCGCGCAGGTGAGCCGACGCTTCAAGCTCGACCCCATCGGACAATCTGATTTCATGGGTCACCTGGAAGCAGCCGTGCTTCGCATGCACCCGCGTGAAGCCGGCAAGTATCTGCAAGTTCTGGAGGCCGAAGAAAGTCCCGGCGTGTACAAGATGCGGAAATTCCTGACAGGCGACGAGTTCGAACGCCTGTCGTACATCACAAGTGCATTCCGGCGTGTCATGTATCTCTATGGAAACCCCGGTGCCCAGCGCATGCGCGCACTGACCAGCGATGGCAAACAAGCTCCTGCCGTGGAGATGAGCCCGGCCGCAAGCCCTGCCGCCCAGGCCAAGGCAAAGCTGCAAGGCACAAGTTTCGCCTTCGCCCTGGCGCTTGCCAGTGCCCGCGAGGCGAACACCGACGCACAGCTGGAAGCCATCCAGGCAGCGGTCAAAGCATCTGAAGAGTCATTCAAGATTGCAGTCGCGAGCGGAATTTCCCCCAAGGAAGCGTTTGAAACGATCCAGCAGGGCGCGCTCGCCGCGTTTGCTGCGGCTGGCCCTCATGCGATCAAGAACGCATTGATCACGGCCGAGTGGTATTTGCTCCAATCGTTCCAGCGGAAATTGAATCTTGGCGGAGTCGGTCTTCTTGAACGCAACATCACGTTCAGCGTTCTCGGTCTGGGCCTTCATGAAATGCACCGTCAAGCCCAGGACGAAGAGCACGCAACCAAGGCTGCCAAGGCAAAAGGGCTGGCGTTCATGGCGCAGCCTTTCCTCGCTGCGTTCCGTGGACTCAAGGATCTTGTGCGAACCCTCGATGCCAACTATGGTGCCGGCAGGGAGCGGCGGGACGCTTCGGCTGCAAAACTTTCGCTGCAGCTGACCGCTGTCGACAATGCAGCAAAGGCGGCCGCCGCGACGCAAGGAGAAAACGAGGACGACCGCGACGCCCAGCTCCTTGTGGCCATCTGCGATCTCCTGGACTTCGAATTGCCGGCCGATTCAGTCCGGGATGCAGATGCGGACCTTCACCACATTGAAGATGCGTTGTTGCGAATACCCGTTGGCGAACTCCTGATGCTCGAGGGACTTCTCGACGACTCGGAGGAACGCATTCGCCCGTATGTCGAGCAACAGCCGGGAGCAGCACGCTTGATCACGCGCCTGGGCCTTCTGCCCCAGGCCGTGCGCAACGTCTGCAATGCTTTCGGCGCGGCGAGGCGCGTGGCCTTGGACTAACCGCGACGGGGCCGACGAGATCAGCCCCTCGGCGAATACTCCGTCACCAGTGACCGCAGCCATTCGCGCAGCGCACCCGGCTCCGGCTGCGGCCCGGCTTCATCGATCCATCGCGCCACCGATTCGATGTCGGCCGGAATCACCGATGTCTTCGCCACCCGCAACTTCGGATGCGGCGTGGGCTCGGTTGTCTCGTCGTCGGCCAGCAATTCCTCGAACAGCTTCTCGCCGGGACGCAATCCGGTGAACGTGATCGGGATCTCCTGCTCGGTTTTGCCCGACAGGCGAATGAGCATGCGCGCAAGCTCGACGATCTTTACGGGCTCGCCCATGTCGAGCACGAAGATCTGCCCCGTCTGCCCCATGAGCCCGGCCTGCAACACGAGCTGCGCGGCCTCGGGGATCGTCATGAAGTAACGCACGATTTCCGGATGCGTCACTGTCACGGGCCCACCGCGCGCGATCTGCGAAGAGAAAAGAGGCACTACCGATCCGCTCGACCCGAGCACATTGCCGAAACGCACGGCCACGTATTGCGTCTGAGGAAACTGCGGCGCGAGTGATTGAACGACGATCTCCGCCAGGCGCTTGCTCGCGCCCATCACGTTCGTGGGGTTCACCGCCTTGTCGGTGGAGATGAGCACGAAGCGCCTAACGCCACATTCGCCCGCAACGCGCGCCGCATTGACCGTGCCCTGTACGTTGGTGCGCAGTGCCTCGATCTCGTTGTGCTGCTCCATCAGCGGCACATGCTTGTACGCGGCGGCGTGCAGCACGACGGCGGGCTTGTGCTGCTGCATGATGGCGCGCAACCGCTCGAGCTCGCGCACGTTGGCCGTGTAGTACACGCCCTGCATCTGCGGGTGCGCGGCGTGCAGCTCCTGCTCCAGCTGGTACACGGCGTATTCGGACACGTCGACGCACACGAGCTTGCCCACACCGAAGCGCGAGACCTGCCGGCAAAGCTCGGAGCCGATCGAGCCACCCGCGCCAGTCACAAGCACCGTCTGCCCCGAGAAAAGCTCCGCGAGACCGCGAACATCGAGCTGCACCGGCTCGCGCCCGAGCAGGTCGTCGATCTCGACCTTGCGCGGCTCGCTCACCTCCTGCGCGAGCCATTCGTCCGCGCGCCGCATGGTGAGCAGCGTCACGCCGGCTCCGCTGGCCTTGAGCAGTGCCTCGCGCCGCAGGGGCGAACCGGGAGGCGATGCCACCAGCGCCGTGCTTGCGCCCGCGAGCAAATGCGGCTGCGCGATCATCTCCACCGGCCCGAGCACCGGCACCTTCTGCAGCCAGCGGCCACGGTCTTCGTCTTCGGGCGAAAGAATGCCCACCGGGACCCATTCGCGTGAGCCCTTCAGTGCGCGCAGCGCGGCAGAGGCATCCGCGAGCGATCCGATGATGAGCAGCGGCCGCATCTGCGCCAGCGCGGGAAACCCCTGCTCGGCCTGCATGCGCCACGCCAGCCGCACACCGCCGAGGAAAAGAAACGCCAGCAGCGGATGCAGCACGAGCACGGTGCGGGGCGTGTTCTCCACACGCTGCATCAGAACCAGCGCTGCCGACAGCGCTCCCGCGATGGCAATGCAGATGCCCAATTGCCGCAGCTCGGAGATGCTCACGTAGCGCCACACCTGCCGGTACACATTGCCCAGCACGAGCACGACGAGGTAGGCTGCCAGCATCCACGGCAGCGTCTTCCATGCCACCGGCACGTATTCGTCGGGCATGTCCAGGTTGAAGCGCAGCCAGAACGCGAGCCACCACGCGGCGAAAAGCAGCACGGCGTCCGCCGCGACGTGAATCGGGCGGACGAGGTGACGGGGAGACAGGCCGGTCTGTGCCATGGAGGTATCCTATTGTCCCTCAGCCGTGCGGCCCTTTTATGTTCAACGACAAGTCCATCCTCATCACCGGCGGCACCGGCTCCTTCGGCCAGCGTTACGTCAAGACCCTGCTTTCGCGCTACAAGCCCGCGCGCCTTGTCGTGTTCTCGCGCGACGAGCTCAAGCAATACGAGATGCAGCAGCGCTTCGACTCGCCGGTCATGCGCTACTTCATCGGCGACGTGCGCGACCCGGACCGCATGATGCAGGCCATGCGCGGTGTCGACTACGTGATCCACGCCGCTGCGCTCAAGCAAGTGCCCGCAGCCGAATACAACCCGATGGAGTGCATCAAGACCAACGTGCACGGCGCCGAGAACGTGATCCGCGCGGCCATCGAAAACGGTGTGCACAAGGTCATTGCGCTTTCCACCGACAAGGCCGCCAACCCGATCAATCTTTACGGCGCGACCAAGCTCGCATCGGACAAGCTCTTCGTCGCGGCCAACAACATGGTCGGCTCGAAGGAAACCCGCTTCGCCGTCGTGCGTTACGGCAACGTCGTCGGCTCGCGCGGTTCGGTGGTGCCCCTCTACGAGCGATTGATCCGCGAAGGCACGAAGGCCCTGCCCGTCACCGATCCGCGCATGACGCGCTTCTGGATCAGCCTGCAGCAGGGCGTCGATTTCGTACTCGACAACTTCTCGCGCATGCGCGGCGGCGAGATCTTCGTGCCGAAGAT
>DATJJL010000241.1:0-5751 GCA_035492155.1 Ramlibacter sp.
GCCCACGTCGCGCTTCTGGTCGTGCGACGCCAGCGCGCCCATCCTCACTTCTTCCAGTGATGGATCGCCGATCACCGTCTTCGCCAACCGCTGCTTCAATCGCGCCGCCACTTCATCGACGTATTTCTTCGGCACGATCGCGCGGCGGATCGCCGTGCACTTCTGGCCGGCCTTCACCGTCATCTCGCGTGCGACTTCCTTGACGAAGAGGTCGAACTCCTCGTCGTCGGGCATCACGTCCGGCGCGAGCACGGCCATGTTCAGCGAGTCCGCTTCGGCATTAAACGGGATCGAATGTCGCACGATGCTCGGATGCACGCGCAGCTTCGCGGCCGTGTCGGCCGAGCCGGTGAACGTCACCACGTCGCTGCCGTCGAGCCGATCGAGCAAGTCGCCAGTCGACCCAATCACAAGTTGCAATGCGCCCTCCGGCAGGATCTTCGATGCGACGACCAGTTTCATCATCGCTTCGGTGAGATAGCTCGTCGACGTCGCCGGTTTGCCGATACACGGCGCGCCCGCGAGGAAGCTCGGCGCGAATTTCTCGAGCAAGCCCCATACGGGGAAATTGAAAGCGTTGATGTGCACCGCAAGCCCGCCGCGCGGAACGAGGATGTGCGTGCCCGCGAACGAATTCTTCTTCCCCAACGGCGTCGCCGGGCCTTCGTGCACGAGATTGCCCGAGGGCAGCTCATTCGTGCCGACGCTTGCATACGCGAAGAGCGTTCCGCTGCCGCCTTCGATGTCGATCCAGCTGTCGCTGCGGGTGGCGCCTGTGTGCGCCGACACGGCGTAGAGCTCCTCTTTGCGATCGACCAGAAATTTCGCCAGCGCCTTGAGCATCGCCGCGCGCTGTTGGAAGTCGTACTTCAGCAGGTTGGGCACGCCTCTCTTGCGGGCGTAGTCCACAGCTTCCGCGAAATCGATCTTCTCGGCATGTGTCGATGCGACGGGCTTGCCGTTAACGGCGCTGCGCAATGTCTGCGCACTTTCGCTGCCGATCCAGCGGCCGGCGATATAGCTCTGGACGATGTTCGTCATGGATTGTTCTTTCTAGCGCTCGTCGAAGGAAAGCACGACGCGCTCGGTCATCGGGTGCGCCTGGCATGTCAGCACGAAACCTGCCGCAACTTCCTTTTTGTCGAGAGCGAAGTTGCGCTCCATGCGCACGTCGCCTTCGATCACTTTCGCGCGGCAGGTGCCGCACACGCCGGACGTGCAGGAGAACGGCACTTCGAGGCCGGCCGCCGACGCGCAGTCGAGGATGCTCGGCTGGCCTTTGTAGAACTGGATCTCGCGCTTGAGGCCATCGCGAATGATCGTGACCTTCGCTTGCTCGGCATCGCCGGGCTTGGCTTCGTGCACAACCGCACCTACCTGCCCTGCCGCCTGCTGCGGCACACCGAAGCGCTCGATGTGAATGCGATCATCGGCAACGCCCGATGCGAGCAGCGCGGCCTCGGCCTCGTCGTTCATCTGGAACGGGCCGCACACATAAGCGTGGTCAATGCCGGCGGGCGGCACGACAGAGTCCAGAAACTCCTTCACCTTGTCGCGGTTCATCAGGCCCATGTTGATCGGCGCGTCGGTGTGCTCGTCGGAGAAGACGTGGTGCAGGACGAGCCGCGTCATGTACTTGTCCTTGAGGTCCTCGAGCTCCTCCTTGAACATCGTCGAGCGCAGCGCGCGATTGCCGTAGATCAGCGTGAAGCGGCTTTTCGGTTCGCGCGCAAGCACGGTCTTCATGATCGACAGGATCGGCGTGATTCCGCTGCCGCCCGCGATGCCGACATGGTGCCGCAGCGCCTCGCGCTCGATCGGCACGAAGAAGCGGCCTTGCGGCGCCATCACATTGATGGTGTCGCCGGGCTGCAAGTTGTCGTTGATCCATAGCGAGAACGTGCCGCCCTTGACCTTGCGCACGCCGACGCGCAACTCGCCGTCGTCGACGCCCGCGCAGATCGAATACGACCGTCGCAGGTCCTGCCCCTCGATCTCCTTGCGCAGCGTGAGGTATTGGCCTTGCGTGAAACCGAACACTTCGCGCAATTCCATCGGCACTTCGAAAGTGACGACGACTGCTTCCTGCGTGTCGGGCGTGATGCTCTTGACGCGCAGCGGGTGAAAAAGGGCACTCATATCGGTTTGAAATATTCGAAGGGCTCGCGACAGGCGATGCAGCGATAAAGCGCCTTGCACGCGGTCGACCCGAAGGCCGAGAGCTTTTCGGTGTGCATGCTGCCGCACATAGGACAGGCGACGGCTTCCGTCTTGCGCCCGACGAATCGGATCGGCACTTCGGCCTGCGGCATCGCGGGCCCCGGAGGCGCGATGCCATATTCGCGCAGCTTGCGCCTGCCTTCTTCGCTGATCCAGTCGGTCGTCCAGGCAGGTGCGCGACGCAGCGTCGCACGCACGGGTCCGAGCCCTTCGCCTTCGATCGCCGAGAGCACGCTTTGCTCGATCGCTTCCGTGGCGGGGCAGCCCGAGTACGTGGGCGTGAGCACGACTTCTATTTCGTCGCCGTGATCGATCACGTCGCGCACGATCCCCAGGTCGCGCAGCGACAGCGCGGGCACCTCGGGGTCGAGCACGCCGGACAGCACGTCCCACGCACGTTCGGCGCGTGTCACCAGACACCTCCTGGAAACGCTCGTTGCAGATACTGCATGTCGGTGAGCATGAAGCCCATGTGCTCGCTGTGAACGCCGGTCTTTCCGGTGGAGAGGAACGGCGTGCTTGCGGGCATCGCCAGCCGTGCTTCATCCATGATCGATTTCATTTCGGCGAACCACGCATCCTTCAGCTCGCTCCAGCGCGGGCCGAGGCCCGATTGCGCCGCAGCTTCGTCGACCTTGTCGTCGGCGAAGAGTTCGGATGCATAGGGCCACAGCTCATCGAGCGCCTTGGTTGTGCGCGCGAGCGATTCTTCGGTGCCCTGCGCAAGCCGCACCAGCCAGTCGGCCGAATGCTGCTGGTGGTAGCGCGCTTCCTTGATTGCTTTGCCCGCGATCGCCGCCACCTCCGCATCGCTCGATTGCGCGAGACGCGCCCACAGCAACTTGAAGAACGTCGACATGATCGTGTTGCGCACCACGGTCACCGCGAAGTCGCCGCGCGGCAACTCCACGAGGGTGACGTTGCGATAGTCGCGCTCCTCGCGAAGGAAGGCGAGTTGGTCTTCATGATGACCCGCGCCCTCGATCTCGCAGGCGCGCGTGAGCAAGCCGCGCGCTTGCCCGATCAGATCCAGACCGATGTTGGCCAGCGCGATGTCTTCCTCGATGACGGGCGCATGACCCGTCCATTCGGCCGTGCGCTGCGCGAGGATCAGCGCCGTGTCGCCGATGCGCAGCAGGTATTGAATCCGCGGGTCGGCCGATGGCTTGATGGATGCTTGCATGGCCGCCATCACATGTGGTCGACTTCTTTGGGCAGCTTGTAGAAGGTCGGGTGGCGATACACCTTGTCTTCCATCGGGTCGAAGAACTCGCCCTTCTCGCCCGGATCGCTCGCGACGATGTGGTGGGAGGGCACGACCCAGATGCTCGTGCCCTCCTGCCTGCGCGTGTACACGTCACGCGCCATCTGGATGGCCATCTTCGCGTCGGCCGCATGCAGGCTGCCGCAGTGCTTGTGGTCCAGGCCGCTCTTGCTGCGAACGAACACTTCCCAAAGAGGCCATTCGTTCCTGGTGACGTCGCTCATGCCGCCTCCTTCATCTGTTGCTTCTGCGAATACGCGAGCGCCGCGTCACGCACCCATTGGCCTTCGTCCCATGCCGTCACGCGTTCCGCAAGGCGCTCGCGGTTGCACGGCCCGTGGCCGTTCACCACACGCCAGAACTCGCTCCAGTCGATCGCGCCGAAGTCGTAGTGCCGGCGCTCTTCGTTCCACTTCAAATCGGGGTCGGGCGGCAAAACGCCCAGCAACTTCGCCTGGTCGGTGGTGGCGTCGACGAAGCGCTGCCGCAGCTCGTCGTTCGACACGCGCTTGATGCCCCATCGCATCGACTGGGCGGAATTGGGCGACTGGTCATCGGGCGGGCCGAACATCATGAGCGAGGGCCACCACCAGCGGTTCACGGCGTCCTGCACCATCTCGCGTTGCGCCTGCGTGCCCTTTTCCATCATCGTGAGCAAGGCTTCGAAACCTTGCCGCTGGTGGAAGCTCTCTTCGCGGCAAACGCGGATCATTGCTCGTGCATACGGCCCATAGCTGCAACGGCAGATCGGCACCTGGTTCATGATGGCTGCGCCGTCGACAAGCCAGCCGATCACGCCGACGTCGGCCCACGTGAGCGTCGGGTAGTTGAAGATCGACGAGTACTTGGCCTTGCCCGTGTGCAGGGCTTCGATCATCTGGTCGCGCGACGTGCCCAGCGTTTCCGCGGCCGAATAGAGATACAGGCCGTGGCCGCCTTCGTCCTGCACTTTTGCGAGCAGGATCGCCTTGCGCTTGAGCGTGGGCGCGCGCGAAATCCAGTTGCCCTCGGGCAGCATGCCGACGATTTCCGAATGCGCGTGCTGGCTGATCTGGCGCACGAGCGTCTTGCGGTAGTGCTCGGGCATCCAGTCCTTCGGCTCGATGAACTCGCCGTCGGCAATGCGCGCTTCGAACGCGTCTTCGCGCGCCATGTCCTCGGCCGAGCGTACGGGCTTGGGCTTCGCAACGCCGGCATCCTTTCCCATGGCGTCCATGGCCTGCGTGTACATGAGAGGTCTCCTGAGGGGCTGATCGGGCACATTAACCGACCGGTCGGTTGGCGAATGATAATGCCGACTTTGATCCACGTCAAAGTCGGCCGTTCAGCCCTTCACTTCCGGGGCGTGACGAACGGATTGAGCACCTTGACACCGAAGTGCTTGAAGTCGGCCACATTGCGCGTGACCACGACGAAGTTGTGGACCTTGGCGACGGCGGCGATCATCGCGTCCTCGTAAAGAGTGTCCGAGGCCCGATGCATCAGCCGAGCCCAGGTTCGGAAGGCTGGTGCATCCATCGGCACCACATTGATCGAGCGGGACACAAGCTCGAGCCATTGCTCCAGCTCTTGCGCCTTGGCCTTGTCCTGGTCCCGCGTCAGCTCGATCCCGGCCTGGATTTCCCCGATCGTGACGGCGCAAACATGCAGATCGACGTCCGCCGCCTCGCCGATCCATTGCAATACGGCGCCGTGGGGTTTTGGCTTGCGAAGCTCCGAAACGACGTTCGTGTCGAGCAGGTACATCGGGATCAGCGCAACGGTTGGGGCTTGCGCCGATGCGCGCGGCCGCGGGCGGGAACGCGAATATCCAGGCGAGCTTCATCGGAAAGCAGCAGATCTTTTAGCGAAGGCCGCGCCGCGACAGTGAGCCGCCGCCACTCGTCGGCCGGAATCAGCACCGCGGCTTCGGCCCCGCGCTTCGTCACCATCTGCGGACCTTCGGCCAGGCATCGCTCCAGCAACTCGCTGAATCGCGCCTTGGCGTCCTGCACTGCCCAGGATTGCATGGCATTCACCTTGTTCTGACTAGTTTGCTGACTAGTCTAGCAGAAGGCCGCAATTCAAGGCGCAGCAGCGAGCTTCGCAGCTTCGACCAAAGCCGAGGTCACACCCTCGTCGAAGCTCGGCAGCAAGGCGTGCACCGCGCCTAGATCGTTCGCATCGGCAGCGGCCTCGATGCTTCTGCACACCTGCCTCAGCATCTGCGCATCGAAATAGCCCGCGCTGCCCGCGAGCGTGTGCGCCGCAATGAGCACGGCCTTCGC
>DATJJL010000242.1:0-13162 GCA_035492155.1 Ramlibacter sp.
CGGTAGCCGAAGAATTCGTGGTCCTCGTTGTAGCCGCCTTCTCCCGCCCCGAGATCGGCGTAGCTGTGCACGAACTCGATCGCGGCGATCCATTTGACCATCTTGAAGCCCACCTCGTTCTCGCAACGCAGCCGCAGCGGCGCGCCGTGCAGCACGCTCACCGGCGAGCCGTTCATCTCGTAAGCCAGGATCGTCAATTCGTGACGCATGTTGGCCAGGCTGTGCGAGTCATAGTAGCGGCCGCCATCGCTGCCGTCGGCAAACGAATAGAGCACCGCGTAACGGGCATCGGCCGTCGGCTTCACGAGATCGAGAATGTCGCGCATCGGCACGCCCGCCCACTTGGCGACACCCGACCAGCCCTGGATGCAGAAGTGCGTCGTGATCTGCTCCTGCCTGGGCATCGCCTTCAGCTCGGCCAGCGAGAGCTCTACCGGGTTGTCGACCAGGCCGCCGATCCGCAGCCGGTAGTCGGCGAAATCGTTGTCGACCAGTGCATCGAACTCGGCGGAGTTCGGCATCGTGCCGTTCGGCCAGAAATGCGGAGAGATGTCTTTCTCGGTCAACTGGCTCTTGGCGTCCCATGACTGGGTCACGCTGCCGAACGGCCGGCTCAAGAACTCGCCGATTCTCTGGACGAGGCGCGCGTGACGCAAGGTGAAGGGCGAAGCCCACCACCAGGCGACGGCCACAACCAGCATCGCGGGAACGAAGACCGCAAGACCGGTCCATGACGCATCGTGCACACCCGCCCACATCATGTTCAGGTTCACCCGCGCGTCGGTGATGAAGACGAGCGTCACATGGGCGAGGATGAACAGCAGGAACCACCACAGCGCAATGAAGTGGATCGAGCGCGCCTTCTGCCGGTTCAGCGCGCGACCCAGCCAGCCGAGCCGGTTCGAGATCGCCGGACTTTGCATGAGGCCCGTCACGATCGAGGTCGGCGCAGCGATGAAGACGGTGATGAAGTAGGCAAGTTGCTGCAAGCCGTTGTAGCGTGTCCAGCTTTCATCGGCGGGGAACGTCAGCGACAAATATTGAATCGCAGTGGAAGCCGCGTTGGGGAACACGTCCCAGCCGGCAGGCACGATCCGGTGCCACTGGCCGGTGGAGAACAGCAGGACATAAAAGGCGATGCCGTTGATCATCCACAGCAGCGTGAGCGAAAAGTGCCACCAGCGCGCAAGCCCGATGGAATGCCGGATGCCGGGAATGCCGAGCCATGACGGCAGCGTGACCGAATCGTCCTTGGCGGTCCAGATGCGGCCGGTCGGCACCGCCTTCTGGAAGCGGAACCACTCGGTGCCGGGTGTGCAGTCTCGCTTCCAGTACAGCCGCGGATGGTCGGCGAGGATCTGCACGCCCGCGCGGATGATGAAAAGCATGAAGAACAGATTCAGAAAATGCAGCAGCCTCAGCCAGCCGGGAAAGCCCGCGGTGACGGGAACAGCGGACGCCGGGATGCCCGGGTAGCGCACGAGGAATTCCTGAACCGGCGCAAGCTCCCGCAATGCCTGGGCGACGGCCACTGCACCGACGAGGAGGACAAAGAGCAATGGCAACGCCCACAGCACGTTGATCCAGTGCCGCCCGATGCGAACGCTGGGCACCACACCTGCCTGCGGCGGCAACCACTCGTTCAGCCGGACACGGTCGTCGGCGCTCGACAGGCACGGCCGCAAGGCCGAAGTGGACGGCTCACGATTCGTCGGGTTCGGCGAGCGAGTCATCTGTTGGGCCGATTGCGGCGCCACAACATGGCTCCGCCTTCGACACCCGCATCGTTGGAGACAAGGGTCACGTTGTCCGGCAGCTGGATCGACACGTTCACGGCGTTGCCGCCGCCGATGAAAAGGTGATCGAAATGCAGCAGCGCATACAGGATGCCGATGGTGCGTCCAACGCGCCGGTTCCATCGCTTCACGCCCGCTTTCTTCAGCGCGGCATCGCCGACGTAGTCGTCGTAGGTCTTGTCGCCGCGGATCGGATGATGCGCGAGTTCCAGGTGCGGCATGACGTCGCCGTCACGGAACAGGCCCGTGCCCGCGCCCGTGCCCAGCGTCAGCACCAGCTCGAGTCCCTTGCCCTTGATGACGGCCAGCCCCTGCATCTCGGCATCGTTGATCATGCGCGCGGATGCGCCGTGCAGTCGCCGTGACAATTCTTTCGGCAGCTCGAAGTCTGCCCATTCCTTCGTGACCCAATGGGGTGCCGTGATCACGCGCCCGTCGCGCACGACGCCCGGAAAGCCGATCGAGATCCGGTCGTGGGTGGGCAGCGGCTGGACCAGCGTTACCAACGCATCGACCATGACATGGGGCGGGCAGGGGTGGGGCGTATTCACTTCCACTTTCTGCGCCAGCATTCGCCCTTGCGCGTCGACGACGGAAGCTTTCAGGTGCGAGCCGCCGATGTCGATGGCAAGGATGCGAAGGGTTCTCACGACGACGTCGCGCTCCCCAATTGAGAGCTCTTGTCCGACAGGCGGGACAGCAGGGCCCGCCACGATTTCGAGAACGCCTCGGCGCCTTCTTGCTGAAGCCGCGCGGCCAGCGCTTCGTCGTCGATGCCCTCGCGCCTGAATTGCGACAGCACCGTCTCGGCATCGCCGCCGTCGACCGACATCGGCGAGCCGACCTTGCCATGATCGGCGAAGGCCTGAAGCGTCTTCTCCGGCATCGTATTGATCGTGTCGGGCGCCGCGAAAGCTTCGATGTACAGCGTGTCCGGCGCGGCCGGGTCCTTGGTGCCGGTGCTGGCCCAAAGCAGCCGTTGCGGATGCGCGCCGGCGGCCGCGAGCTTCTTCCAGCGCGCCGAGCCCAGCAGGTCACGGTACGCCTTGTAGGTGCGCATCGCGATCGCGATACCCAGCCGATTGCGAAATTTCGGCGCGACCTGCTCCTTGACAGCCACATCCCAGCGGCTGACGAAGAGCGAGGCCACCGACTCCACCTTGGGGTCGAGTCCGGCGGCGATGCGGCGCTCGATGCCGCGCACGTAAGCCTCGGCGGCGGCGATGTACTGTTCGCGCGAGAACAACAACGTCACGTTGATCGGCACGCCCGCAAAGATCGATTCCTCGATGGCGGGGATGCCGGCCGCGGTGCCGGGAATCTTGATGAACAGATTGGGCCTCTCGCCTGCCTTGTGCAGCCTTGCGGCGGCCTTGATGCTCCCCGCTGTGTCGTTCGCCAGCAGCGGCGACAACTCAAGCGAGACCCAACCATCGACGCCCCCCGTCGCGTCGTGAGCGGGCCGGAACAGGTCGGCCGCCTGCCGCAAGTCCTGCAACGCCAGCTCGAAGAAAAGCTGCTCGCCCGACTGGCCTTGGCGCGCCAGGTCGGCGATGGCCCGGTCGTAAAGCGTGCCCTCGCCAATGGCTTTCTCGAAGATCGTGGGGTTCGAGGTCAAGCCGGTCACGGACAATTCCGAGATGTAGTGAGCGAGCGTGCCGTCGGCGAGGATTTCGCGGCTGATGTTGTCGAGCCACAGGCTCTGGCCAAGCGCATGAAGTTTTTGGGTGTTGCTGTTCATGAGTGCTCCCTGGTGCGCAGTTGCTGGATGTCGAAATCGGCGAGATCGCCGATGCCCTCGACGGTCACGTCGGCCGCCGGATACTTCGCGATGTTGGCGGCATCCAGTGCATAGTGGCCCTGGCGTGGAAACACGGTCGTGAGACGTTCGCGCAAGATGTCTTTCATCGCCGCGAGCACGCGAAGCTTGTCGTCGACCATGACGTAGTGGCGGGCCGGATGAATGCGCTGCACCGCGTCCAGCATCAGTTCCTTGTGGACGTAGATGTGGACCCGGCCGGAGACGGCGTCCCACAACCCCGAGCGCTGCACTTTGCGCGGCTGGAACACGACGTCGCCGTCCGATAGGATCACCGTCGGGCCGAAAGCGCCGAGCCGCTCGATGACCTCGAGCGAACGCGCGTGAAGCCGCCGGGCAAACGGGTAGTCGATGAGAAACGCGGACATGAGCAGCAGCCGCTGCGCATCGAGGTCGCCGTCCATCGAGCTCGCGCGATAGCGTTGCAGCGCGCCGAGATAGTCGGCGTAACCGAGTTCGTCGCGCAGCCCTTCGAAGATCGTCCAGTACCGCTTTGCGTGGGCGAGACCGAACGCTTGCTCGAGGTGCTGCCGCAAGTCGTCGACGATCGCGTCGTTGTCGAGCAAAGTGTTGTCGACATCGAGCAGGAACACGACGTCCGCTGTCATTGCGCGGGCCCGGGTTCGGGGTTGTGCCAGCCGCCAGGTGGTGCAACCAGCGAGTCGGCCGCGTCCGGTCCCCAGGTGCCGGGTTCGTAAGGCAATGCGCGGTGGTGCCGCACGAGCACCGGTTCGACGACGGCCCAGGCGGCTTCCACGGCGTCCTGGCTGGTGAAGAGCGCGCCATCGCCGATCATCGCGTCGCCCAGCAGCCGCTCGTAAGGCGACTCGTTCCCGAGGGTGCCTTCGCACAAGCAGAGTTCGCGCTGATCGCCTGCGAATTCATGGCCGGGGCGCTTGACGCGTGCAGCAAGCGCGATCGCTGCGACCGGATGCAATGCGAATCGCAAATAGTTGGCGCGGCCGCCCGCATTGCCTGCATCGTCGAACAGCCTTTGCGGCGGCGCGCGCCATTGCACCAGCACCTCGCTGGCGTCCGTTGGAAGCCGCTTGCCCGAGCGCAGGTACCACGGCACGCCGGCCCAGCGCCACGAATCGATGAAAAGTCGCACCGCGCAGTAAGTCTCGACATCGGAATCGGGAGCCACGTTCTTCTCCTGGCGATAGCCCTCGTACTGGCCGCGCACCAGGTCGTCCGGGGTGAGCGGGCGCATGGCGCGAAACACGCCGGCTTTCGCGCTTTGAACGGCCGCATAGCTCTGACTGGCAGGCGGTTGCATGGCGAGCAGCGCGACGATCTGGAACAGGTGGTTTTCGACCACGTCGCGCAAGCAACCCGCCGTTTCGTAAAAGCTTCCCCGATCCCCGATGCCGAAGTCCTCTGCCAGCGTGATCTGCACGCTGGCGACATGGTCGCGGTTCAGGATCGGCTCGAGGAATGAATTGGCAAAGCGGAAATAGAGAATGTTCATGATCGCCTCCTTGCCAAGGAAGTGGTCGATGCGATAGATCGACGATTCTGCAAATACCGAGCGGGCCACCGCATCGAGCTCGATCGCGGAGGCCAGGTCGCGCCCGAATGGTTTTTCGACGACGATGCGTGCGCCGTGCGCCAGGCCGGCCGCGCCGAGGCCCCGGATCACGGTGGCGAACAGGCCCGGTGGAATCGCCAAATAGTGAGCCGGGTGCCGCGCGCCGCCCAAGACGGTGCGCAGTTCGGCGAAGGTTTGTGCATTCCGATAATCGCCGCTCACGTAATGCAGGAGAGAAAGCAGGCGATCCAAGGCGGCGTTGTCATCGATGCCGCCTGCGCGTTGGAGGCTTTCCCGAACACGTTGTTGGATCGCTTCGATGCCCAGCGGCGAAGACGCGACCCCGATGACGGGAACCGCCAAAGCGCGCTTCTTGACCATGGCGTAGAGCGCCGGAATGATCTTCTTGGTTGCCAGATCGCCGGTGAAGCCGAAGATGACCAGCGCGTCCGAGGCAGTCGCACTCATTTCGCGCGCTCTGCTTCCTTCTCGACGTGGCCGCCGAATTCGTGCCGCATCGCCGAGATCAGCTGGTTGGCAAACTCCGCCTGGCCGCGCGACGAGAAGCGCTGATAGAGGGCCGCACTCAGCACGGGCGCCGGTACGGCTTCGTCGATGGCCGCCTGGAGTGTCCAGCGCCCTTCGCCCGAATCGGAGACGCGCCCGTTGTAGCCTTTCAGCTGAGGATCGTGCGCCAGCGCATCCGCCGTGAGGTCGAGCAGCCACGAGCCGATCACGCTGCCGCGGCGCCAGAGTTCGGCGATGCGCGGCAGGTCCAGCTCGTATTGGTAGAACTCGGCGTCGCGCAGCGGCGTGGTCTCGGCATCCGTGGTGCGCGCGTGCTTTCCGATCCCCGCGTTGCGCAGGATGTTGAACCCTTCGGCATAGGCGGCCATCAGGCCGTATTCGATGCCGTTGTGGACCATCTTGACGAAGTGGCCGGCACCGTGCGGCCCGCAGTACAGGTACCCTTCTTCGGCGCTGGCGACTTCGCCGGCGCGTGCCGTCGTGCGCGGTGCCGCCCCGACGCCGGGGGCAAGGGCAGAGAAGACCGGCTCAAGCGCTTGGGCGATGGCCTGCTCGCCACCGATCATCAGGCAGTAGCCGCGGTCGAAGCCGGCGACGCCGCCACTGGTTCCGACATCGACGTAGTGCAGGCCCAACGACGCGAATCGCTTCGCGCGGCGGATGTCGTCGCGATAGTAGGAGTTGCCGCCGTCGATCACGATGTCGCCGGTCTCCAGGTGCTTCGTGAGCTCGTCGATCACATCGTCGACGGCGCCTGCCGGCACCATCAGCCAAACTGCCCGCGGGCGTGCCAGTTGCGAGACCAGCGCTTCGATCGATGCGGCGCCCTTGGCGCCTTCACTTTGCATGCGGGCAACGGCAGCGGGCTGCGGGTCATGCACGACGCATTCCAGGCCCCTGCCCAGCATGCGGCGCACCATGCTTGCACCCATTCGACCCAAACCGATCATTCCGAGCTGCATTGATTTTCCTGGTGGGATGTTGTGCCCGCTCGGTTGGCACGCCGGTGGGAATGGTGTCTTCCATGGTGCCCATCGATGGTTGGCAGCGCAATCGGATGATCGGCGCACAATCAGTAAGATCAGTCCGACGCGGCGCCCGAACGCAGCCGAGCAATGGCATCGGCGTAGTCGTCGCTGCCAAACACCAGTGGACGTTCAACGGCTTCGCGGTCGCGCGCCGGATGGCCTGGACCACGACAGGGCCCCCCTTCCGATATCGGCTCTCTGGTCATTGCCTGATTTGCGACGTCATGAAGAAGTCGCCACCGCGCGATCGCCCGGTGCGGCAGTTATCGGACAGCTTCAGTTTGCGTGTGCATGTTCACCTCCGACGCGGGAAAAATCGTGCTCGCGCCACCAGGTCTTGGACTTCTCCGTGTACTCGGGGCGTGAGGGCGGCGTGACTTGCAATCCGCGTCCATAGCGTTCCAGGCTGGGCATCGGCACCAACGGCACCATCATGAAACGCGCGAATTCGCGCACCGTGTTGGCCGCGCTTCGGCGGTTCTGCGGCATGGCCGCGTGCCTTCGGACCACCGTTTCGAAAGACTCCGCAGGGCGCCCGGTGACCCGCTGCACATCGTCAGTCGGGGCCCCGATCGCAAAAGCGCCGCGACGATGTTCCTCGACGTAATGCGACATCGCACTGAGCAGGGCCAGGGAATTGCCGTCCTGATAGGCGGCTTTCAAAAAGATGCCGAGCGGAGTGGGAACGAGCCGCACTTGCCGATCGAACACGCGTCCGAGAATTTCGGCCATGTCATTGCCGGACAGCAATTGCGGTCCCGTGGGCCGGTAAGAGCGGCCCGCATGCCGATCCGGATCCATCAGCGCTGCTGCGGCAACGCGTCCAATGTCGTGCACGGACGGCGGCGCGGTCTGGCTGTCGCCAAACAACCAGGGCATCAGGCCCAGGTGCGCGGCCAGGCCGATTGCCGCAAGGTACGGTGAGTCGGCGAAAAAGCCGGGATTGACGAAAGTCACCGCCATCGGCGAAAGCATCTCGAAGACCCTGTCGGCCAGCCAATGCTGCCGGGTCATCAGCGCAGGATGCGACGGGCTGGCGATCCATTGACTGAGCACCACCATCGACTCCAGCCGCGCCTGCTTCGCCGCGGCCGCGAATACGACAGCCCCCGTGAGCATTTGCGGGTCGTAGGGCGGCAGCCAGTACGCGCGCTGCACATCCTGCATTGCCTCGCTCACACGCTCAAAATCGGTGATATCGCCCGTCGCGATTTCCACACCCCGGGCCCTCAATGCTGCACTTCGTTCATCGTGCTGCCGCACGAGCGCGCGAACCGGGTAGCCTGCGGCGAGCAACTGCGAAACGACGACGGAACCTGTTCGGCCCGTCGCACCGGTCACGAGGATCTTGGGACGATTCATCTGCAACTCCATTCATCGGTGCCTCCAAATCTACGGGGCTGGCGTCGTTTGATAAATCGGTCTAATCTGCATGAACGGTGAAGCAAAACTACACTATTGCGCGTGGCGCGCTGGATGGGGTCGAGGCATTCCTGCGCGTGGCACATCGCAGCAGCTTTCGTCAGGCTGCGGCCGACCTGGCTGTCACACCCTCTGCGGTGAGCCAGGCTGTTCGCACGCTCGAAGCGCGATTGGGCGTCGCCCTTTTCACCCGGACCACGCGCAGCGTGGGTTTGACGGAAGCCGGCCAACGCTTTGTCGAACGCGCGCAACCTGCTTTCGACGAGATCGTGGCGGCAAGCGACGCGGCGCGCGGCCTGGGCTCCAAACCTTCGGGGCTGCTGCGCCTGGCCGTGCCGCGCGGTGCCGTGCCACTTTTCGTGCAGCCTTTGCTTGCGTCGTTTGCTGCCGCGCATCCGGACGTGGTGCTCGAAGTAGCCGCGAGCGAGGAACTTGTCGACCTGGCGAAAGACGGCTTCGATGCGGGAATACGGTTGGGGGAATTCGTCGCCGAAGACATGGTGGCCGTGCGGCTGACGCGGCCCATTCGGCTCATCGTCGTCGGAAGCCCGGGCTACTTTGCGCGACACGGACGGCCGCGCAAACCAGCCGACCTTGCGAACCACGCGTGCATCAGAATGCGGCGCTCCAATGGAGCGCTGGCGCACTGGCGCTTGCGCGGCTCGAGCGGGACGCTTGAGCTCGCCGTCTCCGGGCCTTTGATCGTCAACGACGTACCGACCACGATCGTCGCTGCCGTGGATGGCGTGGGCTTGGCTCAGGTGCCCGAGCCGACCGCTGCAGGCCTGCTTGCCTCAGGGCAGCTCGAGGAAGTGATGGGAGAGTTCGCTACCTCCTCACCGGGGCTGTTCCTGTATTTCCCCAGCCGCGCGCAGGTCCTGCCGAAGCTGCGGGCGTTCATCGAACACGTGAAGTCTTATGCGGCAAAGGCCTTGCAGAAGCCGCCGGCGAATCCCAAGCCGGCCAAGCGGGCCCGCAAGCGCGCACCTAAAACCTAGGCGAGTAACTCGCCCGAGACTTCAATGCACGCGCTTGCACTCGATTGGTTAGCGCACCTTCACTCATCATGCAGATTGAAGCCGTTCCCCTGGCGGCGAACGCCGCCTACAGTTTGTCTCGAACTTGAACACCGGAGCGACTGATGGAAGGCACGGCTATTTCACGAAGGAACATGCTGCGAGCGGCGGGGGCCATGGCGCCCGGCGTTTCGCTTGTGGAAGCGACTTTAGCGGCGCGATGCAGCCCGGCGCATTTGATGTTTTTCGCCAGAAAGGAATTCAGACATGCTCACCGTAAGTCAACTGGCCACCGCATTTGCGCTCTTCGACGCACTGATCGTTGCGATTCTCGCGGGGCTTTTGTGGCGCTCGTTTCGCGGCGGAAGCCGTTTAGTTGCACTAGCGCTCCTGATGGTCTGGGTCGTGTATACGGCAGCGTTCAGTTGGCTGGGACTGATGCGCGATCCGTCTGTGCGCCCGCCGGGCCCGGCGCTGTTGGTGGGGCCTGTGGCAACGATGATCTTGCTGATCACGCTGCTGCCCTCGGGCCGAAAGCTCGCTGCGGCATTGCCGGTATCCGTCCTCATCGGCCTGCAGCTTTTCAGAATTGGCCCCGAACTGACCATCGCCGCGCTACATCACCTGGGCCTCGCGCCGACTTTATTGACACTTCAAGGCGGCAACATCGAGATTCTGGTCGCGCTCAGCGCGCCTTTTTTCGCCTGGGTCGCCACTCGAGGGGCGGCTGGATGGCGAGTCGCCCTCGGCTGGAACGTGATTGGACTGCTGTCGCTGGCCAATGTCGCGGTGCGTTCCGTGTTGACTGCTCCCGGCCCGCTGAATTTAGTGCACACGGAAGTGCCGAATCTCGCATTCGGTAATTTTCCGTTCGGTCTCATTCCAGGATTCATGGCACCTCTTGCGCTTGCACTTCATGTCCTCGCCCTGAGGGCGCCGCGGCCAACGACTCGCGACCTTGTGAAGGAAGTGGAATCACCGACGGGCGGGAGGCTGTATTCGTAACTCCGCCGCCTGCGTCGCCATCCGTTCCACGATGACCGCAGCAGGTTCGATGTTTTCGATCAGTCCCGCAGCTTCGCCGAACCAGACGGCGGTGTTCTCCGGGTCGCCCGCATCGAATGCCTCCCGATAACGCGGACCTTCCACATCGAGCGCCGCGCGCAAGGCGGCTTCGTTGCCGTGCCAGCGATCCGTGAACGCGTTTCGCCGGATTCTCGCGGTGAATCCGGGCGGCCAGTCGAGTTGCCGAACGATGTCGGGCACGCTCGTGCGCAAAGTGCCGTCGCCGGCCGTGCGCAGGATCGCATCGTGATGACCTGGCTTGACCAGGGCCTCCTGCGATGCCCAAAGTCGCGTGCCAACCAGCACACCGTCCGCGCCGAGCATGAGCGCGGCGGCGAGCCCACGGCCGTCTGCGATGCCGCCCGCAGCAAGCAACAGCGTCTGCGCAGAACGCTTCGCGATGTAGTCGGCCGCCTCCGGTACGAACGTGAAGGTGCCGCGCGAGGCGCCGTGCCCGCCCGCTTCCGCGCCTTGGGCGATCACGATGTCGGCACCCGCGTCGATTGCCTGCGCCACATGCGCGAGTTCCTGGCATTGACACACCAGCGATGCTCCGGCCCTGTGAACTTCGTCCGAGAACGGCCGCGGGTCGCCGAAAGACAGCATCACGGCTGCGGGGCGAAAGCGCAGCACATCGGTCAGCAACGCAGGATTGCGCGCGAGTGACCACGTGATGAAGCCGACGCCGACACGCTCGCCGGACGCGATGGCGAACTGTTCATGAAGCCATGCGCGGTCGCCGTAGCCGCCACCGATCAGGCCCAGTCCTCCCGCGCGCGTCACTGCCGCGGCGAGTGCGCCTCCCGCGGCAAAGGCCATCGGCGCGGAGACGATGGGGTATTTCAGTCCAAGCAGCTGCGATAACCTTGTGCGAAGAGGCGCCATCACCGTGTCTCCTTCTGGGTATGAGTTAGCGTATCAGTATGCGAGTCAAAGCGAGGCCCCCTGTCGAGTTCTGGACTATCGGTCACTCGAATCGCACCGCGGCGGGATTCGAGTCGGTGCTGCGCGCTCATGGGATCGAAGTTATTGCCGATGTGCGGCGCCACCCGGGTTCACGTACGAATCCGCAATTCGGAAGTGCACAGCTCGCTGACAGCCTTGCGGCCGCGGGAATCGGCTATGTGTGGCTTCCGCGACTTGGCGGCCGCAGGCGCGGCGAGTCCGGCCCGAACCAGGCGGGCTGGCGCAATCCGTCATTCCGCGCCTACGCTGCCTACACTTTGAGCGACGAATTTGCGCAAGGCCTCGATGAATTGCTCTGCATCGGCGCTGGCGCCCGCACGGCGATCATGTGTTCCGAACTGCTGTGGTGGCGTTGCCACCGCGCGCTGATTTCCGACGTGCTGCGATTTATCGGCGCGAAAGTCATCCACCTCGTCGGCGAAGGTGCAGGCACACCCCATCCGTACACTTCGCCCGCCCGCATCGTCGATGGCGAACTCCGGTACCCGGCGCAAGTCACAACCGGATCGGGGATCGATCGCCGAAATGCTGCTTGATGGCGTCGGTAAACCGTGCGCGCGAATGTACGCGTCTTTCGAGCAGGCCAACGTGCCGTTGCACGCGATTTCCCGGTATCGGCACAACCCGCAACTTGTCATCCCGCTCCCAGTCCACGTTGTCCAGTTTTGGCACGATGGACACTCCGAAGCCTTGCCGCACCAGCGCGACGATGGCTTCGACAGAATTGAGTTCGAGACTGTCCTCGACGCTGACCCGAGTACGCGAGAGAACCTGTTCCACCAAATACCCGGTCCAAAGCGTGCGATCGAAGCGCAGGAAAGGTGAGGTCGCGAGAATTTCTTTCGGCGTCTGCGCGAGTTTGAAATGCGGCCTTTTGGGCACGATGAAGATCATCGGCTCGCTGTACAGCGACGTCCACTTCATCGAGCCGGGCAAGGCGCGGGGCGGTTGCGTAACGATCGCTGCATCGACTTCGCCGGCTTGCACCTTGGACGCGAAATCGGACGACAGGCCTGCCAACAGTCGTACCTCCAGGCGCGGATGATCGCGTTTCAATGCCCAGAGCGCATCTGCGAAGGCGCCCATCAGCGCCGAAACCAGGGCGCCAACCACGACCGCCCCGGCGAGTTCGTCGGAGTCACCGGCTGCGAGCGCTTCATATCGCTGCACCAGATCCTCGATATGGGAGATCGTCGCGCGCCCCCGCGTGTTGAGGACCACATTTCGCCCGGCGCGGTCGAATAGCGATTGACCAAGCTCTTCCTCAAGCGAGCGAATCTGCAGGCCCACAGCCGGTGCTGTCAGGCCAACTTCCGCTCCCGCGGCAGCGAACGTGCCCTTCCGGACGACGGCCAGGAAGGTCTTCAATACACGGATCGACGGCATAACAAAGAAATTCTTTCGATTAGGCGCAGTATATTTTGCTTTTCCCTTTCGCTCGCTCGCGCGATCATGCGCCGATGGCGGACCAATTGGCAGTGAAGATCTGGCGCGGTCGTGAAGACGGCTCGTTCGTGGCGTATCGAGTGCCACGACGCGCAAGCCAGACGGTGTTGGACGTCGTGACTCACGTGCAGCGGCACATCGACCCTTCACTTTCATATCGCTTCGCCTGCCGCGTGGGGATGTGCGGCTCGTGCGCGATGACCGTCAACGGTGTTGCGCGGTGGACCTGCCGGACGCACGTCTCCAAGGTGGCCGAAGATGATGCGCTCGAAATCGCACCGCTTTCCAATCTTCCGGTCATCAAGGATCTCGCCACCGACATGCGGGAGTTCTTCGACAAATGGGCGCGCGCCAAAGGGCAGTTCCATGGCTCGAAGACGCGCAACGACGAATTCGAGCCCGTCAAGCCCGCTTCGCCGGAACGCCAGGCGGTCGATGCCGGGATCGAGTGCATCGGCTGCGGCGTTTGCTACGCGTCATGCGATGTCGTGAGTTGGCGGCCGGAATTTCTGGGTCCCGCCGCGCTCAATCGTGCGTGGACTCTC
>DATJJL010000243.1:0-4867 GCA_035492155.1 Ramlibacter sp.
CGGCAAGCTCTACAAGGAGTACTTCGGCAGCGCGTCGGATTTCAACAAGGGCGAATACCGCCACGTCGAAGGCAAGCGCATCCTCGAGGAAGTGAAGGGCAAGCTCGAGGGCACGCTGAGCGAAATGCGCGAAGACGTGCAAAGCTCGATCAGCTACGCCGGCGGCAAGAAGCTGCTCGACCTGCGCAAGGTGAACTACGTGATCCTCGGCGGGGAGAACGCCGGGGAACACCTGTTGATGTGACGCTGCGAAAGCAACGTCATCCCGGCGCAGGCCGGGATCGTTCGCGGTTGTGACCCCGCGACACTGTTTGAGTGACGAGATGGGCTCGCCCATCTCGTCGACGAGTTGTGTCGCGTTTAGACGCGGCGGGCGTTTGGGCTTGCGAAGTCCTCGCGAACGCGAGGACCGTACAGCAGGACGGCTGCCGGGCACTGCCTGGCGCGAGCCACCCCGAAACGCCGAACACGCAAAGACCCAAAGACAAAAAGACACTGGATGCCGGATCGAGTCCGGCATGACACGTCTGGTCAAAAACTCCGCCCGCCCCGATACATCCCACTCGTCTTGCGCGACAGTTCCGTCGCCTGCGCCACGCGAGCCTGCGACGCGCCCGCGTGCGCATGCGTGATCGCAAGCCCCAGTGCGTCGGCGGCATCCTTGCCGGGCAGGCCAGGCAGCTTCAGCAATCGTTTGACCATCTCCTGCACCTGCTCCTTCGCGGCCTTGCCGTGGCCGGCGATGGCGCGCTTCATCTGCAGCGCGGTGTATTCGGCGACGGTGAGGTTGCAAGAGACGAGCGCCGTCACGCATGCTCCGCGTGCCTGCCCGAGGAGCAGTGTGGACTGCGGGTTCACGTTGACGAAGACGATCTCGATGGCGGCGGCGTCGGGCTGGTAGCGCGACTTCACTTCGCCGATGCCGTCGAAGAGCGCTTTCAATCTCGCGGGCAGGTCGCCGCGCTCGATGTGCGACGTGGTGATCGTGCCGCTGGCAACGTACGCGAGCGCATGGCCATCGACGTCGATCACGCCGAAGCCGGTGGTCTGCAGGCCGGGGTCGATGCCGAGAATGCGCATGCCCGCAAGTCTAGCTGCTGGCAGCGACCGGAACTTCCAATATGAACGTCGCTCCGCGGCCCGGCCCGTCGCTGGTTGCCGTCAGACGGCCGCCCATCTCCATCGCGGCCAGTGCGCAACTGTGAAGGCCAAAGCCGTGTCCTTCCGCGCGCGTGGTGAAGCCATGCGAGAAGATGCGCGTGAGGTTCTCCGGCGCGATGCCCTCGCCGGTGTCGGTGACCAGCACACGCAATGTGTGCATGTCGGGCGCGAAATCCGCCAGCTCCACCTTCAGCTTGATCTCGGAAGGACGGTTGCCGTTGCTTGCCATGGCTTGCCCGGCGTTCTTCAGCAGGTTGACCAGGATGAGAAGCATGCGGTGCTTGTCCAGCGGAAGCAACGGCAGGTCGGGGATGTCCTTCGTCACCTTGACGTGGCTGCGAAGAAAGGATTCCGACTTCATGCGCAACGCATCGTCGATCAGGTCCTGCACGCGCATGGCCTCGACGACGTTTGCCGTGTAGCCCGCGTACGACTGTTGCATCGCCACGATCTCGATGATGTGTTCGACGCTTGCCGCCAGCCGCGCAAGGTCTTCGAGCACGCGACTGCGCTCCTGCGCGAGCGTCTTCGCCAGATCCTCGATATATCGCGGCACGAGCTTTCCCTTGGGGTCGTCCGAGAGGAAGTGCGCGAGGTCACGCGAATGCGCGTCGAACATCTGCACGACATTCGCCAGTGACTCGACTTTCGATTCCACCACCGTTCGCCTGATCAGGCTGGCCGAGACGTTCACGCTGTTCAGCGCATTGCCGACGTTGTGCAGCACGTTGGTGGCGATCTCGGCCATGCCGGCGCGGCGCGCGGCGTCCACGAGCCGTGACGTCGTGCGGGCCAGCTCGTCGACGAGGAAGTTGAAGGCACGAGCCGTCTGGCCGATCTCGTCGTCGCCGGAGACTTCCGCCCGGGCCGCGAGATTGCCGCTTGAAATCTGCGTGGCCGCGGTGTGGATCGCCTGCACCTTCGAGCGCACATGGCGTGTGACGACGACAGTGGCCACTATCGTTGCGAAGAGGGCGACGCCAAGCAGCACCGTGAACGTGACGGAGATTTCGTCCAGACGTTCCTGCGACTGCGCGAACGCTTCGCTCGTCAATTGGCGCTCAGTGCCGACAAGGTTGGTGAGGTCCGACGAAACGAGATCGAACTGCCCCTGCAGTTTTTGCAGTGTGCCCGTATCGTTTTGCTGTGCCGCAAGCGAGACCTCCAGCTGCACCGCATATCCGCGCAGGTCCTTCGTGGTCCGCGCGATCACGTCGGCTTCGCGCACGGAAAGATCCTTCTGCGCGGTGAGGAAGTCGAGTGTCGGGAGCGCGGAGCGGATCTTCGCGACGAGTTCGTCGTTGGCCGACCTGGCCAGCCGGGTATCGTTGTCGGTGCGCGGGGCGGCGAGGCGCCGGGACAACTCCTTCTGGGCCTGCTGCGTGACCGCATTGGCTTCGATGGCCAGCTGAAGATGGGCGAATCGCTGGTCGTTCAGCATGCGCATCGTCGACTGCTGCCACGTCAGATCCCACAGTGCGATGGCAGCCACGACTGCAAGGGCGACGACTCCCACAGACGGAGCGATGAGCAGCTTCGTGCCGAGAGTAAGGCGTCCGAGCGTGAGGCTCATCGCGCGAAAGTCGTCTTCATCATGGATGTGCCCCCTGTCAGCGGGGGTCATCACAGCACCAAGGTACTCGGCCCGTACTGGGGTTTGTCCCTACTGCCCGAAATACCAACGGACCGAATGGAAGAAGATCGGCGCGGCGAAGCAAAGCGAGTCGACCCGATCGAGCAGGCCGCCGGCCCCGGTGACCGATCGGTCGCCATGTCCCCAGGCGGTCACGCCGCGGTCGCGCTTCAGGGCCTTCATCACGAGGTGGCCCATCGAGCCGGCGACGCAGGCGATGAATGCCAGCGCAAGCGCCTGGCCGGGCCTGAAAGGCGTGATGAACGACAGCAGCCCGCCCACGA
The DNA here is from genome assembly GCA_035492155.1 of Ramlibacter sp. Lineage (GTDB taxonomy): Bacteria > Pseudomonadota > Gammaproteobacteria > Burkholderiales > Burkholderiaceae_C > Ramlibacter. Next base: position 3,079 of record DATJJL010000243.1, read on the forward strand.
AGCTGCCCAGGATCATGCCGAGCAGCCACGAATACCAGTTGAAGCTGCTGCTCACGGCCGGGATGCTCGGCTTGCGATCGAGGTGCCGCGTGAGCAGGTGCTGCACCACCATGCATGTCTGCACGACGAAAACGAGAAAGAACACGAGGAAGGGACTGCCGAGCAGAAGGAGCGCCGGCACGTGGCTCAAGCCGTAGATGCACACCATGATGCCCCACTGCAGCTTGGCGTTGCGCTCGAGGAATCGCTTCGTGTCGCCGCCCAGCGCGCTGGCCACGGGCACGGCGAGAAAGACGTAGACCGGGATGAACACGGTGAACAGGTCGAAGTGCCGCGTGGCCACCAGCCAGAACTGGATCGGCAGCACGACGAAGAACGCCAGCACGAGGCTGCGATGGTCGCCGCGCCGCGTCGGCGAGAGCGTGATGAATTCGCGCAGCGCGAAAAACGAGATGAGCGCAAAAAGAATCTGCGCGAAGGTCGTGCCCGCGGCCCACGCGATCCAGAAGACCGCCACCATCACCCAGGACGTGCGAAGCAGCTTGCGGAAGTTCTTGACCTGAGATTCCTCGCGGAACGTCATGAGAAACGCCGCGACGCTCAGGATCGTGAGCAGGCCGAAGATGACGAAGAAAAGCAGCGCAACCTGCTGCGTCGGCGAAAGCGAGCGCAGGAAACTGTTCATACGTCCCTGAGTGCGATCACGGCATCGCGCGCGCGATCGAGGAAGTGGCGACGGTCCTCGCCTTCCTCAAGCCGAATGGGCGCACCGAAGGTCACCGAGCAAAGAATGGGCACCGGCACCACTTCGCCCTTGGGCAGCACGCGCTGGATGTTGTCGATCCACGCGGGGACAAGCACCGCGTGCGGAAACTTCGTGGCGAGGTTATAGAGGCCCGCCTTGAAAGGCCCCGGATCTTCGGCGTAGCCGCGTGTGCCTTCGGGAAAGATGATGAGCGAATCGCCGCGCTCGAGGACATGAACCAGCGGCTGCAGCGGGTCTTCGCCTTCCTTGCGCTCGCGGTCCACATACACCGCGTTGAAGACCGCCGACGTGATCCACTGTTTGAACTTCGACTTCGTCCAGTAGTCCTTCGCGGCGATCGGCCGCGTGATGGCGCGAAGTTCTTCAGGAAGCGCCGCCCAGATCATCACGAGGTCCGCGTGGCTTTGGTGATTGGCGAAGTAGATGCGCTGCTCGGCCTTGGGCGGGCAGCCGTACCAGCGCGCCTGCGCGCCCGTGAGCAGGCGCACGAGCCCGAGGAAAAAGAGGCTCATGATGCGCGCGAGCATGCGGGGCTTATGGCAGTTCTGCCGCGTGCATGCGGCCGGCGATCACATTGGCTCGCGCCGCGAGGTATCCCGAATTGGGCACCTTCTCGAAATATTTCGGGCGCGGCAGCATCACTGCCAGTCGCGCGGCTTCGTAGGGCGAAAGCTGCGATGCGCTCTTGCGGTAGTAGTGACGCGCCGCGGCTTCGCAGCCGAACACGCCTTCGCCCCATTCGACGCTGTTGAGATAAATCTCGAGGATGCGCGGCTTGCTCATCATCTTTTCGAGCGCGAAGGTGAGCACGATCTCCTGGCCCTTGCGCAGCAGCGTCCGTTCGCCCGAGAGCAGCAGGTTCTTCGCCAGCTGCTGCGTGATGGTCGAGCCGCCGACGATCTTCACCTTCACAGGCCGATTCGGCCGGTGGGCCTGCTGCTTTTCGGCGCGGGCTTCGGCCTTCTCGTTCTTTTGCCACGCCTTTTCGAGCGCTTCCCAATCCACGCCGTCGTGATTGGCGAA
>DATJJL010000244.1:0-6896 GCA_035492155.1 Ramlibacter sp.
TCGCCGTTTTCGAAATAGTCGCGAAGCTCCTTGCCCTTGATGAACTCCATCGCGATGTACGCGACCCGTTCCGCGGGCTTCGCATTCGGCGCCGGGGCCATCATCGTGGCCTCTTCGGCGTTGAGGTCCTCGGGAACTTCCTCGCCGTAGTCGTAGATCGCAACGATGCCCGGGTGGTTCAGGCGCCCGGCGGCCTGCGCCTCGCGCTTGAAGCGCGCCATCACCTCGGTGTATTGCGCACCGTCCAGTTGCGAGGGCAGGATGGTCTTGATCGCGACGGTGCGTTCGATGACGGGATCGAAGCCTTCGTACACGATGCCCATCGCGCCCTTGCCCAGGGTGCGGCGGATCTGGTATTTGCCGAGCTTGTTCATCCGCTCGCGTTACTTGTAGTTCTTGTCGATGTCCCACACAGCCGTCTGCACGAGGCGCTGCACCATCGTGTCCAGGCCCACGCCGCCCTTGGCGCCTTGCGAGACGCCCAGCACGCTGGTGGCGTTGGAGCCGACTTCCATCTTCAGCTCCTTGTAGCCTTGCGCGACCTGCTCGGTGGTGGTGGCGTCCATGATCTTGTAGCGCATGCCGATCAGCCACACGCCTGTGGCCTCCTGCGTCTGCACCGAGCCGACGGCTGTTCCGGCGGCGTAGCTGCCACGGCCGAATCCGCCGAGGCCCGAGATGATGTTGCCGACGGCCGCACCATTGAAGCCCTGCTTGTTCTCGGCGATCTGCTCGGCTTTGAGGATGTCGAACTTCACGATCCACTTCGTCGTCTTGAGCTTGCCTACGCCCATGGTCTTGCGGGCCTTGTCGGCGTCGCCCAGGTTGTACGCCAACGAAATCTCATTGAGCAGCGGGCCGAGATTGGAGCGTTCGAGCACTGGGAAGTTGGCCTGCGACAGTTCGAGCTCGCCGAAGTCGGCGATGTTGTTCGGGCCGAATTTCTGCAGGAAGTTGGCGTTGCTGCTCTTGATCTCGCCGGGGATCACGACGAGCGCGGGCCCTCGCCTTGCCTTGTTGGTGTACTCGACCTCCTTGTATGCGGCCTGGTCGGCAGCCGCGTTGGCTTTCTCCGATGTGGAGCTGCCCGCGTTCGGCGAAGGATTGCCGAAGCTCGGCTGCGCGAGTGCCGCGCCGCACGACAAGAGCGTAATGGCTGTAAATGCGGCCCAGCCGCGAACGGTTCTCTTCTCCATGGCTTTCTCCTTGGTTCGAAAGATCAGCGTGCCTTGCTGCAGTAATCGCTATAGAGCTGCGCCACCACCTCGTCGGCGCGTTCCTCGATCAGTTTCAGCGCCATGCCCGATACATCCGCCCCGGCATAACTTGCATTGCTCGCGTGCGCCGTCGAAACGGCGCGGCCCGCAGCGTCGGCCAGCGTGAAGTCGAGCGCGACGTTCACCTGGTTCACGTTGACCATCTGGTTGTGGAATGCCTGCGTGGCGATCACGCCCTTGAGCACGTATTGCGCGGAAAGCCGCTTGGCCGCGGAAAGTGCGCGGTCCGGGTCGTTCTTGAAATAAGCATCGACTTCTTCTTGAGCGACCTGCTTGCGGATCTGCTCGGCGGAATATGTTTTTAGGCCCAGCGCCTGCAGCCGCGAATTGATCGCCTCGACGTGGCGCGTGAAGCTGGCTTGCGGTGCGAAGACCAAGCCGTTTCGCTCCTCGCCCACGAGCACCATGATCTTGCGGTTCTTGATCTTTGCGCGGCACGGGGTGGAAAGCTGCCAGTCGACGCGCGCCTGCTTGTCCTGCTGCGCGGCGGCTTCATTCTTCTCGTCCTCGGTGGGATTCGAAAACTTGAAACCTTGTGCGTAGGCAGGAACCCGTAGCCCCAAGGCGCAGAAAGTGGCGATCAAAATGGCCGATGATCTGCGCATCATTGGGAATGCCTGAGCTAAGGAAGGATTGAATTTTCATGGATATGGGTATCGCGGGCAAGTGGGCGCTGGTGTGCGGCGCAAGCAAGGGATTGGGCTTCGGATGCGCGCAGGCGCTCTCGCGAGAAGGAGCGAACGTGGTGCTCGTCGCGCGCGGCGAACAAGCGCTTCAAGAAGCTGTAAAGAAACTCACCAACGACGCGTTGCGTCCGAAGAACGCGGCCGTGCAATGCATCGCAGCGGACATCACCACCGCCGAAGGCCGCGCGAAGGTTTTTGCGGTGCGCAAGGACTGGGACATCGTCATCACCAATGCAGGCGGCCCGCCGCCCGGCGACTTCCGCGACTGGGACCGCGATGCATGGATGAAGGCCGTGGACGCGAACATGCTCACGCCGATCGAGCTGATCAAGGCGACGGTGGACGGCATGGTCGCGCGCGGCTTCGGCCGCATCGTGAACATCACGTCGAGCGCGGTGAAGGCGCCGATCGACATCCTGGGCCTGTCCAACGGCGCACGCAGCGGACTCACGGGATTCGTCGCAGGCGTCGCGAGAACATCGAAGCTCGCATCGGCCAACGTCACCATCAACAACCTTTTGCCCGGCGCCTTCGACACCGATCGCTTGCGCGGCACGATGGAAGGCGCGTCAAAGAAAACAGGCAAGTCCATCGACGAGATCGCCGAGATCCGCCGCAAGACCATTCCTGCGATGCGCTTCGGCACTGCGGACGAATTCGGTGCGACCTGCGCGTTCCTCTGCAGCGCGCATGCGAGCTACATCACCGGCCAGAACGTCTTGATCGATGGCGGCGCCTATCCCGGCACCTATTGAGCTCCTCGCCCTCGGCGAGGCGATGGTGGAGTTCAACCAGACGGGCGAGGGCGCGGGCCGCCACTACCTGCAAGGCTTCGGCGGCGACACGTCGAACTTCGCGATCTCCGCGGCGCGGCAGGGTGCGCGCGTGGGCTACATCAGCGCATTGGGCGACGACAGCCACGGCCGCATGCTGCGCGAACTGTGGACGCGCGAAGGTGTGGACCATTCGCATGTCGCGACGAACGCGCAGGCGTACACCGCGATCTACTTCGTGACGCACGGGCCGCAAGGCCACGAATTCAGCTTCATGCGATCGGGCTCCGCGGCGAGCCGCATGACGCCTGCGCAGTTGCCGCACGATGCGATCCGCCGCGCCAAGGTGCTGCACCTGTCGGGCATCAGCCTTGCCATTTCGTCATCGGCCTGCGACGCGTGCTATGCCGCGATCGAGACGGCTCGCGAAGCAGGCGTGCAGGTGTCGTTCGACACGAACTTGCGCCTCAAGCTCTGGCCGCTGGCGCGTGCACGTGAAGTCATGACGGAGGTCATGCGCCACTGCGACATCTGCCTGCCGAGCTTCGACGACATCGCGGCGATCACCGGCATCGACGATCCCGATGCGTTGGTCGATCACTGCCTGTCGCTCGGCGCGAAAGTGGTGGCGCTGAAGCTCGGTGCTGCAGGCGCCCTCGTTGCAAATGCGAAGCAGCGTCATCGCATCGAAGCGCACGCTTGCAAACCTGTCGATGCCACGGGCGCGGGCGACACTTTCGGCGGTGCGTTCGTCGCGCGTCTGATCGCCGGTGATGACTTGCAGTCGGCGGCAAGATACGCCGGTGTCGCCGCGGCGCTCTCGACCGAAGGCTTCGGCGCCGTCGAGCCGATTCCCGATGCGAAGCAGGTTCGCGAAGCGCTCGCGCGATTGACCCTTTAGGCAATTCGCCTAAGCGGGCCCGGCAGGTCCCTTAACGTCGCCCGAAAGCGGAACTCGACACTGGGTCTCATGCATTCAGCCGCCGACTCCTGTCTTCTCGATGCGCAAGAGCGCATGCCGGCCTTCATCGCGGGCGTGATCGATCGCGGCATCCGCCATCTTGCATTCACGTCATCGCTGGCCAGGGACACGTCGGCATCGAACGGTGCGCGTTCGGCCGGCGCGACGCTGTACAAGATGCGCAAACCGATAGAGCGAGCTTTCGTACGCGAGATGCAGATGGCGCTGCTTTGCACCGTCGATGAATTCGCCACGATCGAAGCGTCGCTGGACATTTGCCTGGACGATGGCCTCGCAGCGCGGCTGGACGTCGAGCACCTGTGCGACGCGGCGGACCTTGCGTGCAGGGCTGAGCGGATTGAATTCGAAGCGCTCTTTTGCGCAGCGAGCGGCAGCCATGTGGTGCAAGGCATGAATCCGTTGCGCCCGGAAGCGCATGCACGCAGCTTGGCCGCGGCCCTGGACGAATGGCCTGTGCGGTATGCGGTGCGCAGCGCGTGGTTCACGCATCTGGGCGAGCCGCTTGGAGCGGAGCTCGCGGGCCTTTATCGCACGCTTTCGCGCGGGATGCGCAAGCGCGGCGCGCGCGAAGCGCAATACGTTCCGCCTATGGTCGGCGGGCGCAGCTTCGTGTCGTGGGGTGCGGCGGGCTGAGTGCCGCGGTGTTGTCGAATCTACAACAGTGTGAGCGCGATGAATGCTGCCTTGTTGGCCGAGCTATTTGGAGGAACGGACAGGTTCCGGGCGTTGAGCTGCCTTTTCGAGAATCCCGGGCGCACGTATGGAGCGCGCGAGCTCGCAGCGGAAGCAGGCATCGATCCGGGCAACGCCTCGCGGTGGCTGCGTCGCTGGGCCGATGCCGGTCTGCTCGAAAAGACGCATGTTCTCAAGATGCCCCGTTACCGCCCGGTGGCCGACCCTTCGCTGAAACCGCTTTTCGATTTATTCCAGCAGGACAGCCGCGTGGTCTCGGAACTGCGCGAGCGGCTTCAAAAGTTGGATGGCCAAATCGAAATTGCGGCGATATTTGGCTCGACGGCAAAGGGGACGGCGACGGCAACGAGCGATATCGATCTCCTGCTGGTTGGAGACGTCTCCCGGACCGAAGCCCAAGCGCACTTCAAGGCCGCCGCGCGCAAGCTCGGGCGGCCGGTCGACGTTCTCGTGTTTCGTCCATCCGACTGGCGAAAGGCTTTCGCTTCAGGTAATGCACTGGTGCACGACATACTCAGCGGTCCGCTGATAGTTATCCATGGGAATCTCGATGCCACTTCGCAAGCCTGATGACTTCCTGAAGGAGGGAAGCAAGGTCTTCCGACGCGCTCCGATCGATACTGATGCGATCAAGGGCGCTGCCGCTCCACGTATTCGACGACGTCGATGCAATTCGCGAAGTCAGGAATCACCAATACGGCGGAATTTCGCCATCGCCTGAAGACGTGGCTTTTGCCTTGAAGTCCATGGAGCGCGTCGCGCCGGAGCTCCTGCGCTGCCTGGCACCTTGGCTCACGCGAGCAGACTGAATTTCACCGCTGCGACGACACCACGATCCCGCCCACGATCAGCACGAATGCCACTGCGTGATACAGGCGCGGAGCTTCGCCCAGGAAAGCGGCGGAAAGCAGCGCCGCAAAAAGCGGTGTGAGGTTCGAGAAGAAGCCCGCAATCGTCGGGCCCACGCGCTGCACGCCGAGTCCCCAGCTTCGGTACGCGATCACCGCCGGCCCGACGGCGACATAGGCGAGCGCGATCACGAGCGGCCAACCCCACTGCAGGTGCGTCTCGCCCGTGGCCCATTCACCGGCGGCGAAGACAAAGGACCACATCAGGCCGAACGCCATTTGCGCGAGGAGGAAAGCGGCCCAGTCGCTGCGGATCTCGGGCGGGTCGTTCGGTCGCACGAGCAGCCAGCTGTAAAAAGCCCATGAAAGCGTGGCGAGCAGGATGTAGAAATCGCCGGGCACGAGATGCACCTGCGTGAGTTCGTTGAAGTGCCCACGGCCGAGCACGACGAGCACGCCCGCGATCGACAGCACCGCCCCCACGACCTGTCTTCCAGTGATGCGCTGGCCGAAGAACATCGCACCGACGAGCATCATCCACACCGGCACGCTCGCGGCGACGAGCGTGACATTGAGCGGCGTCGATGTCTTCAGCGCCAGGTATTGCAGAGCGTTGTAGCAGCCCACGCCCAGAAGGCCGAGCAGCGCGAATCGGCGCCAGTGCGGCCACATGGGGCTGTTCGGGCGAACGACCCAGCCCGCCATCGGCAACAGGATGAGGAAGGCCAGCGCCCAGCGAAGGAAGTTCAGCGTGACGGGCGGGACGAGCCCGGTAACGAGACGCCCTGTCACCGCGTTTCCAGCCCACAGCAGCGGCGGAATGGTGAGCAGGACGATGGTGCGAAGGTCGAGTCGGCGTTCCATGTGAGGGCATCACTTTAGCCGTACGATGACGCCGCATTCTTTCAAGAGGACAACAACATGACGCGTGCCATCCAGATCGAACAGAACGGCGGCCCCGAGACGATGAAGCTGGTCGACGTGAAAGTCGGCGACCCCGGGCCGGGCGAGATCCGCATCCGCCACAAGGCGATCGGCCTGAACTTCATCGACGTCTATCACCGCACGGGCCTGTACAAACTGCCGATGCCCACGGGCCTGGGCGGCGAGGGGGCAGGCATCGTCGAGGCGGTGGGTGAGGGCGTCACGCACCTGAAGGCAGGCGATCGCGCGGCCTATGCGACGTCGACGAACCCGGGCTCGTATTCCGAAGCCCGCGTGATGGCCGCGAAGCTCGTGTGCAAGCTGCCCGATGCGATCAGCTTCGAGACCGCCGCTGCGATGATGCTCAAGGGCATGACCGCGCAGTACCTGCTCAAGCGCACGCCGCTCGGTCAATTGAAACCGGGCGACACCATCCTCTTCCATGCGGCCGCGGGCGGCGTCGGCCTCATCGCGTGCCAGTGGGGCAAGGTGCTCGGCTACAACGTGATCGGCACGGCGGGCAGCGACGAGAAGTGCGAGCTTGCCAAGTCGCACGGCGCCGCGCACGTCATCAACTACAACAAGGAAGACTTCCTCGCGCGCGTGAAGGAGATCACCGGCGGCAAGGGCGTGAAGATCGTCTACGACTCCGTGGGCAAGGACACTTGGGACAAATCGCTCGATTGCCTGATGCCTTTCGGGATGATGGTGAC
>DATJJL010000245.1:0-2784 GCA_035492155.1 Ramlibacter sp.
CTTCATCGCCGGATCGGCCTTGAGCTTTGCAAGCTCGCGCTCGAGCAGTGTGCGGCAGCCGTGGTATTCGTCGCGCAGGTAGATGTAGATGCCCGCGATGCCCACGGCCCACGCGGCAATGAGCATGCCTTCGAGAAAGCGATGCGGATCGCGTTCGAGGTAGTAGCGGTCCTTGAACGTGCCGGGCTCGCCTTCGTCGATGTTCACCGCCATCAGGCGCGGCGCTGCCTCGGCGCGCACGATCTTCCACTTGCGTCCTGCGGGAAAGCCCGCGCCACCGAGGCCTCGCAGGCCCGACGATTCCATCGTGGCGATGACCGATTCGACATCGCGCTTGCCGGTGACGCATTCGCGCAGCAACGCGTAGCCGCCCTTCGATTTGTACTCGTCGTAATCGACGTACTTCTCGGGCTCGTGCTTCACCGCGCCGGCTTTGACCAGCGTGGCGATCTTGTCGACGGTCGCATTCGGCACGGGGTTCTGCCCGACAACTGCAGCAGGCGCCTGCTCGCAGCGGCCGATGCATGGTGCATGCAACACACGCACGTCGCGGCCGAGGATCGCAGGCAGCTTTGCGAGCAGATCCTGCGCGCCGGCCATCTCGCACGAGAGGCCGTCGCACACGCGCACGGTGAGCGCTGCCGGGTCGGCGTCGCCTTCCTTGACGATGTCGAAGTGGTGATAGAACGACGCGACCTCGTAGACCTCGCTCGTGGCGAGGCTCATCTCCTCGGCCAGGGCCGTGAGGTGCCCCGACGAGAGCCGGCCGTAACGATCCTGGATGCGGTGAAGGTGCTCGATGAGCAGATCGCGCTGGCGCGATGCATCACCGAGCAGTTCGCGGACTTCCGCAAGCACCTGGGCGTCGGCGCGGCGGCCTTTCGGACCGCGGCGCTTGCGCCCCCGCATTTCTTCCCTGGAAAGGGCAATCGGGATGACCTTGTTGTGCATGCCCTCGATTTTGGACAAATATAAATTTACAGCAAGCCAGCGGCACGAGCCCACTGGTACTTCGCGCCGAGCACTTCCACCGGCAGTTCGGTGGAGTACGCGTACGCGGGGATGCCGTTTTCGTACAGGTACTGGGCGGCTTCCTCGACTTCCACGTCACCTGCGAGCGAAGCGACGACGGGCTTGGACTTGCCCTTTTCCTTCATCTCGTTGACGACCTGCACCATGTTCTTCGCGAACACCATCGGGGGCGTCACGATCGTGTGCCAGTAGCCCAGGATGAGCGCGTGGATGCGATCGTCTTCCAGGCCCAGGCGCACCGTGTTCACGTACGTGATGGGCGGCTCGCCGCCGGTGATGTCCACCGGGTTGCCGGCCGCGCCGAACGGCGGGATGAACTTGCGGAACGCCGCATCGAGATCGGCAGGCATCGGCTTCATCAGCTTCAGGCCGTTGTCCACGCACGAGTCGGACAGCAGCACGCCCGAGCCGCCGGCGCCGGTGATGATCACGACGTTCTCGCCCTTGGGCGTCGGCAGGATAGGCACGCCGCGCGAAAGCTCGAGCATCTGGCGCAGGCTTCTGGCACGGATCACGCCGGACTGGCGCAGCACGTCGTCATAGATCTTGTCGGTGCCCGCGACAGCGCCGGTGTGCGACGCGGCAGCGGCGGCGCCCATCTCGGTGCGGCCGGCCTTGAGCATGATGATCGGCTTTTTCCTGGACACGCGCTTGGCGACTTCGGCGAATGCGCGGCCGTCCTTCAGGTCTTCCGCGTGCTGCGCGATCACCTTCGTGTTGTCGTCCTGTTCGAAGAAAAGCAGCAGGTCGTCTTCATCGATGTCCGACTTGTTGCCCAGACCCACGATGGCCGACACGCCCATCTTCGCGGAGCGCGAGAAACCGATGATCGCCATGCCGATGCCGCCCGATTGCGACGACAGCGCCGTGGAGCCCTTGTAGTCGTAGGCCGTGCAGAACGTGGCGCACAGGTCGCTGGGCGTGTAGTAGAAGCCGTAGATGTTCGGCCCCATCAGGCGGATGTTGTACTCGCGCCCGATGCGTTGCAGCTCTTCCTGGCCTTCGACGTTGCCCGTCTCGCCGAAGCCCGACGGGATCAGGATCGCACCGGCGATCTTCTTCTCGCCGCATTCCTTCAGCGCACCCGCGACGAGCGCCGCGGGAATCGCGAACACTGCGGTGTCGATGTCGCCGGGCACGTCCTTCACGCTCTTGAAAGCCTGCAGGTCCATGATCTCGCCGCCCTTGGGCGTGATCGGGTAGATCTTGCCCTTGTAGCCGCCGTTGATGAGGTTCTTCATCACCGAGTTGCCGATCTTGCCGGCCTCGTTCGAAGCACCGATCACCGCCACCGCCTTCGGCTTCATGATGCGGTTCATCGCCGTGACCACGTCCTTCTCGGACGGGCGATAGCGGCCCTGCTGCGGCGCGAAGTTGAGCACGATGCGAACGTCGGCGGCGATTGCGCCGGTTTCGCTCGCGAACACCGGGTTCAAGTCCAGCTCGGAGATCTCGGGGAAGTCGGAGACGAGTTGCGACACGCGCACGATGATGTCCTGCAGCGCTTCGCGGTTCACGGGCTTGCTGCCGCGAACGCCTCGGAGCATCTCGGCCGCCTGGATGCCGTCGAGCATCGAGGCCGCGTCTTCACGCGTCGCGGGGGCGAGGCGGAAGGTCACGTCCTTCAGCACTTCGACCAGCACGCCGCCCATGCCGAAAGCCACGAGCTTGCCGAAGCTCGGGTCGGTCATCGCGCCGACGATCACTTCCTGGCCGCCCTTGATCATCTGCTGCACTTGCACGCCGAGGATG
>DATJJL010000246.1:0-3523 GCA_035492155.1 Ramlibacter sp.
GTCAATCGCAAGGCCCGGAGTGCTGCTGCCTTCGGTCGCACCTAGAGTGGCAGCATGCAACAAGCGACCACGACCTACCCCGACCGCACTGAAAGCGGTGCAACCAACCTGCCGTTGACCTTTCAACGGCTTGCGTGGGGCAACCTCGCGGCGCAGACCGCCGAGCAACTCGCGCTCGCCGCTGCGCCGCTCGTCGCGGTGCTGGCTTTCGACGCGCACGAGCGCGGCACCGGTCTTTTGCAGACAGCGCAGACCTTGCCCTTCCTGCTGCTGTGCCTGCCCGCCGGCTTGCTGGCCGACCGCATCTCGCGGCGGACACTGCTGATCAGCGGCGAGCTCGTGAGGTTCATCGCGCTCGCGATCACGCTGGCTCTCTTCCTCACGCACGGCCTGAGCTTTGTCTCTCTTGCTGTGCTCGGCTTCGTAGGCGCGGCGGGCACGGTGGTGTTCAGCGTCACGGCGCCCGCGCTGGTGCCGCGGCTGGTCACGCCCAACTTGCTGCCGATCGCGAACAGCCGGCTGGAACTCGCCCGGAGCGCGGCGTTTGCCGCAGGCCCCGCGCTCGGGGGCGCGCTCGTTGCAGCAGCGGGAGCGCCTGTTGCGTTTGCACTTGCCACCGCACTCTCAGGCACGGCCCTCGCGTGGCTGCGAACCGTTCGTGAACCGGCGCGCCCCTCGACAGCGGTGCCGCGCCGACGGCCGCTGCGCGAATTGCTCGACGGCGCCGTCTTCGTGTGGTCGCACCCGTTGCTGCGCCCGCTGGTGCTCACCGCGTTCTTCTACAACGTCGGTTTTTTCATTGTGCAGGCGGTGTACGTGCCATATGCCATCCGCCATCTGCAGCTGGGCGCGTTCGGCGTCGGCGTGACCATGGCCGTCTATGGCGTGGGCATGGTGCTCGGCGCGCTGGCCGCGACACGTGTGATGCGACGCTTTCGTTTGGGCCGTGTGCTGTTGATCGGGCCCTTCGCAGGACTGGTGGCGTGCATCGTGTTGCTCGCGACGGTGTGGTGGCGCGAGCCTGCGCTCGCCGCGCTCAGCTACTTGCTCTTGGGCAGCGGTGCCATCGTGTGGGTGATCTCATCGACCACTTTGCGCCAGGCAGTCACACACGATGCGATGCTGGGCCGTGCTTCGGCGGTGTTGATGACGGCGACCTGGGGTGCGCGGCCGCTCGGTGCATTGATCGGTGCGGCGGTGGGAGGCTGGTCGGGCGCGACTATGTGCCTGGCGATCGCCGTCGTTGCGTTCGCGGCGCAGGCAGCCATCATCGGCCTTTCGGCACCCGCGAGGCTGGATCGTTTGCCAAAATGGAGCGTGGCATGAACATGCGAAACCAAAAGGAAATCGACGCTGTGCGAACCGCAAGCGACCCGCGCTGGGCCGATGTGATGGCGCGCAACGCACAGGCCGACGGCAGGTTCTTCTACGGCGTGCGCACGACGGGCGTGTATTGCCGCCCGAGTTGCGGCTCGCGCAGGCCCAGGCCGCAGAACGTCTCGTTCTTCGACACGCCCGCGCAAGCCGAGGCCGCGGGCTTGCGGCCGTGCCGCCGCTGCCGGCCCGACCGCGAAACCGCGCCCGGCGCGCACACCGAACTCATAGCGCAGATCTGCCGCTTCATCGAGGAGGCGGATGGCGAGCCGACGCTCGACGAACTCGCGCGGCAGGCCGGCATGAGCGCCTTCCATTTCCATCGCGTGTTCAAGGCGATCACAGGCGTCACGCCGCACGAATACGCGCGAGCGCATCGCGTTCGCAAGCTGCAGCGCGATCTCGGGCCCGCCGGCAAAGTGACGGACGCGGTGTACGACGCGGGCTACAACTCCGCCGGGCGCTTTTATGCGGAGTCGAACCAGATCCTGGGGATGACGCCGAGCGAGTGGCGCGAAGGCGGTGTCAACGCGACCATCCATTTCGCTGTCGGCGAATGTTCGCTGGGCAGCATCCTCGTTGCGAAAAGCGAGCGCGGCGTGTGCGCGATCTGGCTGGGCGACGACCCCGATGCGCTCGTGCGCGAACTGCAGGATCGTTTTCCGCGTGCGCAGTTGCACGGCGGCGACGCGGAATTCGAGGCGCTCGTGGCGCGCGTGGTCGGCGCTGTCGAACATCCTCGCACCCGCCTCGAGTTGCCGCTCGACATTCGGGGCACTGCGTTCCAGCGCAAGGTGTGGCAAGCGCTGCAGGCAATCTCTCCCGGCGAGACGGCGAGCTACACCGAGATCGCGCGGCGCATAGGCGCGCCGCAATCGGTGAGAGCGGTCGCGCAGGCCTGCGCCGCGAACCCGGTGGCACTGGCGATCCCGTGCCATCGTGTGGTGCGAAGCGACGGCGCGCTGTCCGGCTATCGCTGGGGCGTCGAGCGCAAGGCGGCGCTTCTCAAGCGCGAAGGCGCGGCGACAAACACGGCGCGAGTTCGAGACGCCCGTCGCGGGTCCTGACCAGGCCGCTTCTCGAAAAATCCTTCAGGACTTCGTTGGTGCGCGCCCTGCTCACGCGCGCCAGCGCCGCGATCTCGCTCTGGTTGAACTTCGCCGTGAGTTGGGTCCATCCGTCATCGAGGTGTTCGCCGAACCGGCTCGCCAGCAGCGCGAGCACGCGCCGGACCCTCTCCTCGTAGGCGGGAAGGCTCACGGTCTCGAAGCGATCCATCAACCGTGTCGCCAGCTGCCAATTCAGTTGTGCAAGCGCCTCGGGCACGTCGGGGCAGGATGCCAGGAGTCCACGCAATGCCGATGCGCTGAGCAAAAGCACGGTGCACGGCTTCATCGCCTCGATGCACCAGGCACGCCCTTGCGCGGGCCCGGGCTGAAGCGGCGCAAGCCACTGCCCCGGCTCGACCACTTCAATCGTGTGCCGCTGCGAAGCATCGCCGCCGGTGATCTTCAACACCCCGCGAACAACGCCGACGAGCGCAACGTGCGCGCCGGCCGAAAGGACTTCCTCGCCTGCAGGCAAATTGGCGAGCATCGAATTGCCGATCAACTTTCCCTGCGTGGACGCGTCGAGCAACGCGAACCACGCATTGGACGCCATCACGCGCCACAAGGTGTCCGGATAGAAGACGCCCGCCAGCGGACGAGGGCGCCATGCCGTGCTCGGCTCGCGAGGGACAACCTGCAGGTGCATGTCAATCGACGCAGGTGAAGGACGACGCGGCGTTCAGGTCGCCCGTGCCGTTGTACTTCGGCCATTTCGGAAAGTCGCACAGCGGCCTTGTGCGGCCCGGCACGCCCACGGTGTCCTTCACGACCTGCCCCGAAGGTGCCACGCCCTTTTCGGCCCAGTTCTCGAGCGCGGTGAGCGAATCCCAACTCGCGTTGAACTGCGAGCTGGCTGCATGGCCCAGGCCCGGCACTTCGTAGAAGCGCACGAAGTTGTTCACGGTCCCCGCGCCCATCTGCGCTTGCAGTCGCTGGTAATACTGCTCCGTCGCGCGCGTGCTGACCAGAACGTCGGCCGTGCCGTGCGCAAGCAGCAGCTTGCCGCCCTTCGCGTTGAACGCGTTCAGGTCCACCTTCGT
>DATJJL010000247.1:0-6690 GCA_035492155.1 Ramlibacter sp.
CAGGTCGAAAAGGAAGAGCGCGGCAACAAGGGCGCGGCCCTCACGACATTCATCTCGCTGGCCGGCCGCTATGTCGTGCTGATGCCCAACAACCCGCGCGGCGGCGGCGTCTCGCGCCGGATCGAAGGCGACGACCGCGCCGAGCTCAAGGAGGCGATGGACCAGCTGGAGTATCCCAACGGCATGTCCATCATCGCGCGCACGGCGGGCATCGGCCGCAGCGCGCCCGAACTGCAGTGGGACCTCAACTACCTCCTCAAACTCTGGACCGCCATCGACGGCGCGGCCAAGGGTGGCAAGGGCGCGTTCCTGATCTACCAGGAGTCGTCGCTCGTGATCCGCGCGATCCGCGATTACTTCAATCACGACATCGGCGACATCCTGATCGACACGGACGACATCTACGAACAGGCGCAGCAGTTCATGTCGCACGTCATGCCCGAGCATGCGGCGCGCGTGAAGCGCTACCGTGACGACGCCGCCCTGTTCTCGCGTTTCCAGATCGAGCACCAGATCGAATCGGCCTACGCGCGCGAGGTGAAGCTTCCCTCCGGCGGCGTGGTCGTCATCGACCACACCGAAGCGCTGGTGTCCATCGACGTCAACTCCGCGCGCGCCATCAAGGGCGGCGACATCGAAGAGACCGCGACACGCACCAACCTCGAAGCGGCCGACGAAGTCGCGCGCCAGATGCGCCTGCGCGACTTGGGCGGCCTGATCGTCATCGACTTCATCGACATGGAAGAGTCGAAGAACCGCCGCGAGGTCGAAAACCGCCTGCGCGACGCGCTGCGCCAGGACCGTGCCCGCGTTCAGTTCGGCACGATCAGCAAGTTCGGCCTGATGGAGATGAGCCGCCAGCGGCTGCGCCCCGCTTTGTCCGAAGGCGCGTCCATTCCGTGCCCGCGCTGCGGTGGCCACGGCCACATCCGCGACACGGAAAGCTCCGCGCTGCAGATCCTGCGCGTGATCCAGGAAGAAACGATGAAGGACGGCACAGCCGCTGTGCACGTCCAGGTGCCGGTGGAAGTCGCGTCGTTCCTGCTGAACGAAAAGCGCACCGAAATCGCCAAGATCGAGTTGAAGCAGCGCATCGGCGTCGTGATGGTGCCGAACAAGACGCTCGAGACGCCGCACTACAAGCTCGAGCGTCTCAAGCACGACGATCCGCGCCTGGACAACCTGCGCGCCAGCTACCACATGGCCGAGGACTTCGAGGAAGCCACCGAAGTCACGCGCCGCTCGCAGGAGCGCACGAACCGCCAGGAGCCCGTCATCAAGGGCGTGCTGCCCGATGCGCCCGCGCCGATGCCGGTTGCGAAGCCCGAGCCGCAGGAGGTCAAGCCCGTCGCGAAGGCGGCCCCCGCGCCGGTTGCAAGGCGCGCGGCGCCCGCCGCGCCGGCCGAAACCGGCTTCGTGGCGTGGATCAAGAGCCTGTTCGGCTCCGCAGCGCCTGCGCCGGCACCTGTCGCGCCCGTGCAGGAAGCGAAGAAGCAGGAGCAGCGCCGCGAAGGCCGAAGCGAGCAAGGCGAACGTGGACGCCGTGGTGGCGACCGCGGGCGTGGCCGCGGCGAACGCCGTGAAGGCGGCGATCAGCAGCGTCGCGAACGCGGCGACCAGCAGCGTGGTGATCAACGCAGTGACCAGCGTGGTGATCTGCGCGATGGGCGCGACTCTCGCGACCGCCAGCAGCAACGCGATCGCCGCGAGGCGCAACCGCAACCTCAGGTGCCGGAACAGCTGGCGGCTGAAGGCGCAGGCGAACCAAGGCAGGATCGCCAACCGCAGCAGTCGCAACAGCCGCGTGGCGAGCGAGGCGAGCGGGGCGAAGGCCGTCGCGATCGTGGACGTGGTGATCGCACTCGCGGCGAGCGCGGTGACCGTCCACCGCGCGAGCAAGGCGCACCGCAGCAGCCGCCGCAACAAGTTCCCGAAGGTGAACAGCAGGCGCTCGAAGGCATGGGTCAGGCGCCCGGCGCCCGCGACACTGCACCCGAAGGCGAAGAGCGCCGCGAGCGCCGTTCGCGCGATCGTTACGGCCGCGACCGTCGCGAGCGTGGTCCGCGCGAGGAGCAGACTGCATCGAACGAAGGTGCCGTCGCACCTTCCACCGAAAACGCCCAGGAGCACCGTCCGCGTTACCCCACCGGCTTCGTCGCGGACGAAGACTCCGGCTCCGCCATCGAAGCACCGGCACCGCAAGCTGCGGCACCTGCCGGCACCGCGCCTGTGGCCGCTGCGCCGCGCGCGATGCCCAAGGTGGTCCCGTTCGAGCTGCCCATGGGCGAACTCGCGCAGGTGGCCGAAGCATCGGGCCTGCAATGGGTGAACTCCGACGCCGACAAGATCGCCGCAGTGCGAGCTGCGATCGCCGCCGAGCCCAAACCCATCCACGTGCCGCGCGAGCGTCCGCCTATCGTCGTCATCGACGAGGGCCCACTCGTGCTGGTGGAAACGCGACGCGACCTGCGCGATCTCAAGCTGCCGTTCGAGCAGCAGGCGCTGCCGCTGCAGTAAACACAAGGCCGCGCGCTGCTACTCGGTAGCGGCGCGCTTCCATGCCTTCGCGGCGGCCTCGGTGTCGCCGCGCTGCTCTGCAAGTTGCGCCACCGCACGCCACGCGTTGCGATGAAGCTGCGGGTCTTGCAGGCCCGTCGCGGCCTGGCCCATCAACTGCTGGGCCTTGCCCCACAACTGCCGCTTGATGCACGCGATGCCCGCGACGTATTGAAGCGTCGCGTCGCGCGGGTTCGCGCGCTGGGCGCCTTCGATGCGCGCGAGCCAGTCGGCGTCGATGCTCTCG
Source organism: Ramlibacter sp. (assembly GCA_035492155.1). Classification (GTDB taxonomy): domain Bacteria; phylum Pseudomonadota; class Gammaproteobacteria; order Burkholderiales; family Burkholderiaceae_C; genus Ramlibacter. The sequence continues at coordinate 2,804 of DATJJL010000247.1, forward strand.
AGGCCCATCTCCAGCGCACGCACCAGCTTGACCTTGAGCGCTTCGCCGAGCTGGTCCCGCTGCTCCCACGCGGGCAACAGCCATTCGCGCGCAACCTGCGCGTCGCCCCCGAGCGTGATCAGCCGCTGCGCCGCGTGAATCGCGAGTTCGGGCATCGCGCGCTCGGCGGGTTCAAGCGAGAGCCATGTGCGTTGCAGCTGTTGCGCGTCGTGCGCGCCGTTGAGCATGTCGATGGCGAGGCCTCGCACAATGCTGTCCGCAGCAGCCGACGAAAACGCGCGGTGCTTGGCCAGGAGGCGCGCCGTCTCCAACGCCTCCGCTGTACGGCGCGCAAGCCGCGCGGCCTTCAGCCGAGTGCGAAGCGCCAGCGTCCGACGCGCCGCGCCTTGCGGCAATTCCTTGAGCCACACCATCGCGGTTTCCGGGTCGTGATCCTGCAGCGACCATCGCGCGGCACGCATCAGCGCGCCCTCGCGCGTCTCCTGCGCATCGCGCGACGTGCCCTGTTCGAGCGCGAGCTTCAAATGCTCCTCACGCGCAGCCCTGTCCTGCAACGATTGCGCGCTCTCGGCCGCCAGCAGGTGGGCGAGCGTGCGCACCTGGGCGCCGTTCGCGGGCGCGTGCCCGCCTGCGGCCAGTGATCTTTCCTGTCCGAGTGCAGCCTCGGCGGATTTGCGCGCCCGTATGAAACGTCCGGCGAGCAGGTTGGACATCGCGTCGAGCACAGCGGCGTGCATCGCGCGTTCTTTCTGTTGCGTGCGCCAGCGCAGCGCCTGACGCGGCATGTCGAACAGCGCCGACAAGGCACCCAGCGCGAAATAAAGAACGACGAATCCGACGACGAGCACAAGCAGCACGAGATTGAGCGACAGGTCCACGCGCCAAGGCGGCCAGAACAGCGTCACCGTTCCCTGGTTGTTGCCTGCGAAGAGCGCGATCGCAACGGCGATGCCGAACAAGGCCAGCAGCGACAAGACTGCGCGCATCCTCGGTCCTTACTTTCCGGCGACGGCCGTGGAGATGACCGCCAGCGTCTCGTCGATCCGCGGCAGTTCCACCGAACGCAGTTGCGATTGCACCTGCTGCATCTGCGCGAGCACGCCTTGCGTCCTGCGCGAGTTCATGTCGAAGTATTTGCGCAGCGCGGTGCTCGCGGCCACGACGTCTGTACGCGCCGAATCCATCTGGCGCGACAGCACTTCAAGCCGCGCGTTGAGCAGCTTGAGCTTGACGTTCTCGCGGACGAAAAATCCCTGCTCGGGCGCAAGCAGCACAGCCTCCGGCTGGTCGACGCGGCTCACGCGCACGAGGCCGCGCGCTTCGCCTTGCACGTCGGCGAGCAACTGCTGCAGCCACGTGAGCTTGGGGGGCGGCTCTTTCTTGCTGAGGGCCGCGGGCTTGGACTGTGCTACCGCATTGGCGAGCGGCACTTCGTCCACATCGCGCGCGATATCGTCAAGCCGTGCCAACAGGTTCGGGATGTCGCTGCTGGGCGCGGACTTGATGCGATCGATGTCGCGCAGCACCGCGGAGCGCACTCGCGCAAGGCGCGGCTGGCCGCCTCGTTCGAGCCGCTGGTCCGCGGCACGCAAAGCAGCGAGCAGCGGCTCCGCGCTGCCGGTCACCAACGCCTGCTGCTGCGCGAGCTTCAGCGCCGACTCGATGTCCACCAGCATGTTCTCGTCGCGCGATCTCGAGAGGCTCTGGATGAGGTCCTCAATCTGCGAGCGTTGCAGCGCGACTTCCGAAAGACGCTGGTCGAGCACCGCCTGCCGCGCGGCCGTGTCGCGCGCCATCTCCTGCGCCTGCTTGGCGATCGTGCGGGCTTCGACGGCGTTGTTGCCCGATTCCTGGCTTTGGCGCGCGAGCTGTTCCTGCACGTTGGAGAGTGTTTGCCACAGCAAGCCGCTCAAGACGAGCGACACTGCGGCCACGGCGATGAGCGCGATCATCAATGCGCGCGGCACGATCACTGCGCCGGGAGCGGATGGAACGCCGGCCTCCACAACCGGAGCCTGGCTGGAAGCAAGGATCGGGTCTTCGGGCTCGGAACTCATCCAGCCGATTCTAGGGCGCGAACAACAGCGTCCATGGGCGGTCGTGACACGCAAACAACACCGAAGCCCGCGTCGCGCGCAGCTTGCGCGATGCGTGGATGAGTTGCGACGGCCCGCGCGCTCGACCACTTCACGCCGGGTGCGCATCGACGCAATTGAGCGATCGCCTGCGAGCTGCTGAAGAGCCACATGCTCCCGTCTTTCGCCGCGTCGGATGCGAGTTGCTCGTGCGCGGCCGTCCACCCGGGAGCGGCGCGTTCGTACGCGAGCACCTGTTCGACTTGCACGCCCACGGCAGCGAGCTGTTCCGCGAGCCAATCGCGCCCGGCGATGCCGGCGCCTGCGTCACCGCCGCGCACGATCAGCACGCGGTCGCCACGCTTGCACTGATTCTTCACGACTTCCCACAACGCTTCGGAATCGAACTGCGGCGAATCGGCGGGCGGCGAGTCGATCGCATCGACACGCTGCTGCGCGAGCGCCGCGCATGTTCCCGCACCGGTCGCCCACGCGCGCGGCGAGAACTCGGCACCCGCAGGATGCACCGAGAAGAAGCCGCGCACGGCATTCGCACTGACGAACATCACGGCGCGATAGCTGTCGATGCGCGACCACGCGTCGCGCATCGCAGCAGTGTCGGATGCGATGCGGATGTCGATCAACGGAAGCGCGATGGCGTCGAAGCCGCGCGCGCGGAGCGCATCGACCCACTCGGCCGCTTCCGCGGCGGGCCGGGTCACGATCACGCGCATGATGCGATGCGTTCGGGCTTCAGCGGGCGCCGCCCGCACGCAGCTTGGCCGCGACTTCCGCGCCCAGTGCGACGGCCTGCGACATGTCGGCCACGGCTGCCGCCGACTGTGCGCGCACCAGCGGGCCCGGCTTGTCGGCATCGCCCCAGGCCGCTCGCAGTTGCAGGTATTCGCCCGAGTACGTCGCGTGCGCCGCCAGCGGCATCGAGCAGCTTCCGCCCATCGCGCGGCTGACTTCACGCTCCGCCGCAACGGCCATCCACGTGGCCTGGTGCGCGAGATGGTCAAGCGCATCGAGAAGATCGCGCCGTTGCGCGCGCACTTCGATACCCAATGCGCCTTGCCCCGCCGAGGGCAACATCATGTCGATTTCAAAAACGGACTTGATGCGTTGCGCAAGGCCCAGGCGCTTGAGGCCCGCCGCAGCCAGGACGATCGCGTCGTACTTTCCTTCATCGAGCTTGCGAAGCCGCGTGTCGAGGTTGCCGCGCAACGGATCGATCTTGAGATCGGGCCGAAGCGCGCGCAGCAGCACGACGCGGCGCAGGCTCGACGTGCCCACGACAGCGCCCTGCGGCAATTCGTCGAGCGAGACGTACTTGTTCGAGACGAAGGCATCGCGCGGGTCTTCGCGCTCCATCACGCAGGCGAGCGCAAAGCCCTCGGGCAGGTCCATCGGCACATCCTTGAGCGAGTGCACGGCAAGGTCGGCGCGACCTTCTTCGAGCGCGACTTCGAGCTCCTTCACGAAGAGCCCCTTGCCGCCGACTTTCGACAGCGACCGGTCGAGGATCTGGTCGCCTTTTGTCGTCATGCCCAGCAGGGAGACTTCATGTCCGCGCTCCTCGAGCATCGCCTTCACGTGCTCCGCCTGCCACAGGGCCAGGCGGCTTTCGCGCGTTGCGATCACGAGCTTGCTCGTCGTCATGGTTCCGTCATGCCTTCCCACGGGTGAATGCTAGCATCGCCGGGCCATGCCCACGCAGACGCCACCGAACACGCCGTCGCGCCGAGCGCGCGAAAACGAAAAGCCCCTGATCGAGGACATCCGCCTGCTCGGCCGCATTCTCGGCGACGT
>DATJJL010000248.1:0-2064 GCA_035492155.1 Ramlibacter sp.
ACGAAGGTGCCGCGCTTCGCGTTCGAAAAATTCCCGCAGGCCGATTCGCGTCTCACGACGCAGATGAAGTCGGTGGGCGAGGTGATGGCCATCGGCCGCACGTTCCAGGAATCGTTCCAGAAGGCGCTGCGTGGTCTCGAAGTCGGCGTCGACGGCATGAACGAAAAGACGCAGGACCGCGAGGTGCTCGAAAAGGAACTCGGCGAGCCCGGCCCCGAGCGCATCTGGTATGTGGGCGATGCTTTCGCGCAAGGCTTGTCGGTCGATGAGGTGTACGACCTCACGAAGATCGACAAGTGGTTCCTCGTGCAGATCGAGGAAATCGTGAAGATCGAACTCGCGCTGGACAAGCTCTTCGCCGACAAGAGCGACAAGGCGCTGGCTTCCATCGACGAGCCCACGCTGCGCATGCTCAAGCGCAAGGGCTTCTCGGATCGTCGCCTGGCGAAGCTGCTGCACACGACGGACAAGGCCGTGCGCGAGTCGCGCAAGAAGCTGAACGTGCGTCCCGTCTACAAGCGTGTGGACACGTGCGCCGCCGAATTCGCGACGAACACCGCCTACATGTACTCGACCTACGAGGACGAGTGCGAGGCGAATCCGACGAACAAGAAGAAGATCATGGTGCTCGGCGGCGGGCCCAACCGCATCGGCCAGGGCATCGAGTTCGATTACTGCTGCGTGCATGCGGCGCTGGCGATGCGCGAGGACGGGTACGAGACCATCATGGTCAACTGCAACCCGGAAACGGTGTCGACCGACTACGACACGAGCGATCGCCTTTACTTCGAGCCGCTCACGCTCGAGGACGTGCTGGAGATCGTCGACAAGGAAAAACCTCTGGGCGTGATCGTGCAATACGGCGGGCAGACACCGCTGAAGCTTGCGCTCGGCCTCGAGCGCGAAGGCGTGCCTATCATCGGCACGTCGCCCGACATGATCGACGCGGCTGAAGACCGCGAGCGTTTCCAGAAGCTGCTGCATGAGCTCAAGCTCAAGCAGCCGCCGAACGCGACGGCGCGCACCGAACCCGAAGCGCTCGAGAAAGCCGCGGCGCTGGGCTACCCGCTCGTCGTGCGTCCGAGCTACGTGCTCGGTGGCCGGGCGATGGAAATCGTGCACGAGCAGCGAGACCTCGAGCGCTACATGCGCGAGGCCGTGAAGGTGTCGAACGATTCACCCGTGCTGCTCGACCGCTTCCTCAATGACGCGATCGAGTGCGACGTGGATTGCCTGAGTGACGGCAAGCGCACCTTCATCGGCGGCGTGATGGAGCACATCGAACAAGCAGGCGTGCACTCGGGCGATTCGGCTTGCTCGCTGCCTCCGTATTCGCTGTCGAAGGAAACGGTCGATGAGCTGAAGAAGCAGACGGCCGCGATGGCCAAGGCGCTGAACGTCGTCGGCCTGATGAACGTGCAGTTCGCGATCCAGACCACCGACGACGGCAAGGACGTGATCTTCGTGCTCGAAGTGAACCCGCGCGCATCGCGCACGGTGCCCTTCGTGAGCAAGGCCACCGGCATCCAGCTTGCGAAGGTCGCGGCGCGCTGCATGGTGGGCCAGACGCTCGAATCGCAAGGGATCAAGGACGAAGTCACGCCGCCTTACTTCAGCGTGAAGGAGGCCGTGTTCCCGTTCGTGAAGTTCCCCGGTGTCGACACCATCCTCGGCCCCGAGATGAAGTCCACCGGCGAAGTGATGGGCGTGGGCAAGAGCTTCGGCGAGGCTTTCGTGAAAAGCCAGCTCGGCGCGGGCACCAAGCTGCCGCGTCCGACCGATGCCGTGAAGAAGGTCTTCCTCACCGTGAAGAACAGCGACAAGCCGCGCGCGGTGGAAATCGCGCGGCAGCTTGCGGCGCAAGGCTTCGAGATCGTCGCCACCAAGGGCACGGCGGCGGCGATCGATTCGGCAGGCATCGCGTGCCAAGCGGTCAACAAGGTCGCGGAAGGCCGACCGCACGTGGTCGACATGATCAAGAACAACGAGATCTGCCTTGTGATCAACACGGTGGAAGAACGCCGCAATGCGATCTCGGATTCGCGCGCGATCCGCACGTCGGCG
>DATJJL010000249.1:0-7182 GCA_035492155.1 Ramlibacter sp.
GTCGAGATCGAAGGCGCGGTGCAGCGCGCGCACAGCCAGCTCCATGTACTTCTCGTCGATCACGACAGAAGTCTTGATTTCGCTCGTGGAGATCATCTGGATGTTGATGCCCTCCTCGCTCAGCGCGCGGAACATCTTGGCCGCGATGCCGACATGGCTGCGCATGCCGATGCCGACGATCGACACCTTGCAGATGCGCGTGTCGCCCTCGATGCGGTCGGTGCCGAGCGCAGGCAGCACGGTGGACTTGAGCAGGTCCATGGTGCGCGCGTAGTCGTTGCGGTGCACGGTGAACGAGAAGTCGGTCTTCCCGTCCTTGGAGATGTTCTGGATGATGACGTCGACTTCGATGTTCGCGTCGGCCACCGTGCCGAGGATGTTGTATGCGATGCCCGGCTTGTCGGGCACGCCCAGGATGGATATCTTGGCTTCGTCGCGGTTGAAAGCGATGCCGGAAACGACGGCTTGTTCCATTTTCTGGTCTTCCTCAAAAGTGATCAGCGTGCCCGACTTCGACTCTTCGTCGATGGGGATGTCCCACGGCGTGAAGCTCGAGAGCACGCGCATGGGCACCTTGTACTTGCCCGCGAATTCGACGGAGCGGATCTGCAGCACCTTGGAGCCCATCGACGCCATCTCGAGCATTTCCTCGAAGCTCACGGCGTGCAGGCGACGAGCCTCGGGCACGACGCGAGGGTCGGTGGTGTAGACACCGTCGACGTCGGTGTAGATCAGGCACTCGTCGGCCTTCATTGCTGCGGCCACTGCCACGGCCGATGTGTCGCTGCCGCCGCGCCCCAGCGTGGTGATGTTGCCCACGTCGTCGATGCCCTGGAAGCCCGTGATGATCACGACCTTGCCGGCCGCGAGATCGGCGCGGACCTTCTTGTCCTCGATCGACTCGATGCGGGCCTTCGTGTAGGCGCTGTTGGTGTGGATGGGAACTTGCCAGCCGGCGTAGCTCACCGCGTCGAGGCCTTCGGCCTGCAATGCGATCGCAAGCAGCCCCACCGACACCTGCTCGCCGGTGGAGGCGAGCATGTCGAGTTCGCGCATCAGCGCATCGGTGGTCTTGGCGGGCTGCAACTCCTTCGCGAGCCCGAGCAGGCGGTTGGTCTCGCCGCTCATCGCGCTGGGGACGACGACCATCTTGTGGCCTGCGCGATGCCACTTGGCCACGCGCTTGGCGACGTTGCGGATGCGCTCGGTCGAGCCCATGGACGTGCCGCCGTATTTGTGAACGATCAATGCCATTGGATTGGAGCCAGGAAGGCGGGTGCGCAGAGAAAGCTGCGCTCCTCGGGGGAAACCCGTATTTTAGCGAAAGACGAGACGCGCTCCGTCGCGCAGCACGAACCCCGCGGCCACTCGCAAATGGATCGAATGGCCTCGCGTTGCGCACGCATCGAGCTGGTCGAGAAGTTCGTCGAGCTGCGCGGCACTGGGCTGCTGCCCGTGCGCCGACTTGAGCCACCAGCGCAGCGCATTCGCACGCCGGGGGCGGCTCATCGCGCGTAGAGCTTCTATCGAAGGTGGCGTGCCGGCACGCGCGAGGTCCTCGGCTGCAATCTCCTCGAGCAGCGACTGCGCCTGAGCCGCATGCCGGCCACTGCGCGCGAATGTATCGCGATACGATGGAAATGCTTCGGCCAGCGCAGGCAATAGTCTCGCCCGGATGCGGTTGCGGGTGAACCGCTCGTCGGCGTTGCTCGGGTCTTCGACCCACGGGATTCCTTGCGCGCGCAACCACGCCCGGATGTCGTCGGCCGCGACGTCGAGCATCGGCCGCGTGTAGTCGACGCCATCGCGAGCCCACGCGGCGCGCATGCCTGCGATGCCGGCAAGACCTGCACCGCGCGAGAGTGCGAGAAGCAGCGTCTCGACCTGGTCGTCCGCATGCTGCGCGAGCGCGACCGACTTCGCCCCCGCGGCGGCGGCCATCTCGTGGATCGCGTCGTAGCGCGCGACGCGTGCCGCATCCTCCGGGCTGTCGCCCGCGCGATGCCGCGCATCCACGCGCCTGACGTGCAGCGCGACACCCAGCGAAACGCAAGTCGCCTCGCATTGACGCTCGAAATCGGATGCCGCCGCCTGCAGGCCATGGTTCACGTGAAGCGCCGTCACGCAGCTTGGCCAGCGGCGCGCGCAGGCTACCAGCAGCGCTGTGGAATCCGCGCCGCCGCTGAGCGCCACTGCCAACGGCAGCTGCGGGTTGAACGACGCAATGGCCGTTTCGAAATCGAGCATAGGGTCGCCAAGTCTAGACATTTACCCTGAGTGATCCACTCCCGGCGCCACCCTAGAATTCACGTCACAAAAGGTAACACCCATGGAAGTATTCGGCTACGGCGTTGGGGCTCACAAGGCTCGCATCGCCCCGGGGGCGATCGCTGGGGCCCTCCTCATCGCAGGTGCATGTACGGCATCGGCTCAAACATCCGGCAGCAATTCTGCGGACAAGGCTCCAAGCGAAGCGGCCATGCGTGCGGCGGCCAGCCCGTTTCGCTTCATCCTGCAAAACGCGAGGGCGCCTGCACGCAAGCCCGCCGCAGCGCCGAAGCCGGTGGAAGCTGCCGCCGTCGCAGAACCCAGGCGTCCTGTCGCGCCGCCGGTGCAACAAGCGAGCTTGCAGCCGAGTGCCCCTGTCGCGGCTGCGGTTCCGGTCGCCGCCCCCGCCTCGGAAGTGGCACCGCCCGCACCCCCGTCCGCATCCGAGCCGGCCGTCGCGGCGCTCTCCCGCCAGCCCTTGGAGCCGCCTGCGCCCAAGCGCGACATCATCCCGATCCGCACCGACGAGCCTCACCTGTCGCCCGCGCTCTTGCGCGAGCAGCCGCACGGCATCGTGAAGGTGGAGTTCGACATCCAGCCCGATGGCTCGGTCGGTGACGTGAAGATTCTTTCGAGCACCAACCGCGTCCTGAACAGGCCGACGGTCGATGCAGTGCAGGGCTGGAAATTCAAGCCCGTCGACGAGGTCCTGACGGTGCAGACCGAGGTCGATTACAAGCTGGACCAGTGAGCGCGCGGCTCAGCGAGACGTTTCGGCCTTCGTGTCGCTGAAGCGGCCGTAGCTTTGCAGCCGCTCGTAGCGGCGCTCGAGCAATTCGCGGGTCTTCAGGTCCGCGAGCTGGCGCCACGCGTCGTTCAATGCACGCTTGAGGAATGCGGCCATCTGCTTGTGGTCGCGATGCGCGCCGCCGACGGGTTCGTTCACGATCTTGTCGACAAGACCCAGCGCCTTCAGGCGGTGTGCCGTGATGCCCATCGCATCCGCTGCATCCTGCGCCTTGTCCGCTGTCTTCCAGAGGATGGACGCGCAGCCTTCGGGGCTGATCACCGAGTAGATGGAATACTGCAGCATCAGCACCTGGTCGGCAACGGAGATCGCCAGCGCGCCACCGGATCCACCCTCGCCGATGATCGTGGTGATGATGGGAGTTTCGAGCTGCGCCATCTCGAAGATGTTGCGGCCGATGGCTTCGGACTGGCCGCGCTCTTCGGCGTCGATGCCCGGGTACGCGCCCGGTGTGTCGACGAAAGTGAAGACAGGCAGCTTGAACTTTTCGGCCGTCTTCATGAGGCGCAGCGCCTTGCGATAGCCCTCGGGCCGGCTCATGCCGAAGTTGCGCAGCGCGCGCTCCTTCGTGTCGCGGCCCTTCTGGTGGCCAATGACCATGCACGCATTGCCGTTGAAACGCGCGAGCCCGCCGATGATCGACTGGTCGTCCGAGAAGTGACGGTCACCGTGCAGCTCGATGAAGTCCGTGAAGATCTCGCTCACGTAGTCCAGCGTGTAAGGCCGCTCGGGGTGGCGCGCGATCTTGGTGATCTGCCACGGCGACAGATCGCTGTAGATGTCCTTCGTGAGCTGCAGGCTCTTCTTGGAAAGCTGTTCGATCTCCTCGGAGATGTCGACAGCGGATTCCGTCTGGACGTAGCGCAGTTCCTCGATCTTGGTCTCGAGCTCCGCGATCGGCTGCTCGAAATCCAGGAAGGTCCTTTTTGCCAAGGGCTTCTCCTTCGCGCCGTCAATACTCGACTGGCAATGGGTCCAAAGAGCGCCAAATATACCAAGTCGCGACGCTGCAAAAAGGATCCCAGGCGGCAGCGACTTCGCGTGCGTCGCTGCGGCTGACCGGGTCGCCCGAGAAGTAGTTGCGGCTGATGCCGTTGATCAGGCCGATGTCGTCCAGCGGCAGGACGTTCGGGCGAATCAGGTGGAAGATGAGGAACATCTCGGCCGTCCACCGGCCGATTCCGCGAATGCTCACAAGCTCCGCGATGATTTCCTCGTCAGCCATCTCGCGCCACGAGTCCACATGGATCGCGCCGGAATCGAAATGCAGTGCGAGGTCGACAAGGTATTCGATCTTGCGCGCAGACAGGCCCGCAGCCTGCATGTCGTCGACCTTGAGCTTGAGAACATTGCCCGCAGTCATCTTGCGCGGCAGCTTGGCGAAACGGTCCCAGACAGTTTGCGCGGCCTTCGTCGAGATCTGTTGTCCCACGATGCTGCGCGCGAGCGTCGTGAACGCATCGCCGCGCGATTGCAGGCACGCTTCGCCGAACTGCGGGATGAGTCGCTTCATCACGCGGTCTTTCTTGGCGAGCCAGCGGCACGCTTCGTCCCAGTAGTCGGGGCGCACGAGTTCCATCAGGAAGCCGCCTCCCAGGTGGTGCCCGTTGGCGAATCCTTCAGCACGATGCCCTGCGCCAGCAGGTCGTTGCGAATGCGATCGGCTTCGGCGAAATTCTTCGCGCTCTTGGCGGCTGCGCGTTCGTCGATGAGGCGCTGGATGGTTGCTTCATCGAGCTTCGCACCCGCCCGCAGGAATGCTTTCGGGTCGCCTTGCAGGATGCCGAGCGTTGCGCCGAGTGCCTTGAGCAATCCGGCGAGCGATGCGGACTTCGTGCGGTTCGCTTCCGCCGCGAGATCGAACAACACGGCGACTGCTTCGGGCGTGCCGAAGTCGTTGTCCATCGCTGCCTTGAAGCGCGCGGCGTACGGGTCGTTCCAGTCGATAGCATCGATCTGCGCAGGTGCGACGAGATCGAGCGCGGTGTACAAGCGCCTGAGCGAACTGCGCGCGTCGTCAAGATGCTTGTCGCTCCATCCGAGTTCGCTGCGATAGTGCCCGCGCACGAGGAAGAAGCGCACGGTCTGCGCATCGTAGAGCGCGAGCACCTCGGGCAGCGAGAAGAAGTTGCCCAGCGACTTCGACATCTTCTCGCCGTCGATGTTCAGAAAGCCGTTGTGCATCCACACCTTGGCGAGCGGTGCGTCGTAGGCGCCTTCGCTCTGCGCGATTTCGTTCTCGTGGTGCGGGAAGATCAGGTCGGTGCCGCCGCCGTGGATGTCGATCGGCTGGCCCAGGAGCGTGCGCGCCATCGCCGAGCACTCGATGTGCCAGCCCGGCCGGCCCAAGCCATATGGGCTTTCCCATTTCGCGTCCTGAGGCTCGGTGGGCTTCGCGCTTTTCCACAACACGAAGTCGAGCGGGTCCTGTTTGCCTTCGAGAACGGCAACGCGTTCGCCGGCGCGCAGCTCGTCGAGCGATTTGCCGGAGAGCTTGCCGTAGCCGGGCAACGAGCGCACCGAGAAGTTCACGTCGCCGCTGTCGGCGCGATACGCGTGGCCCTTCTTTTCGAGCAAGCCGCAGATCTCGACCATCTCCGCGATGTAATCGGTGGCGCGAGGATCGTGTGTCGGCCGCAGTATGCCGAGCGCGTCGTAATCCGCGTACATCAGCGCGGTCATCCGTTCTGCGAGAGCACGAACCGTTTCACCGTTCTCGACGGCGCGGCGGATCATCTTGTCGTCGATGTCGGTGATGTTGCGCACGAACTCGACCTTGAGCCCGCTCGTTTCCATCCATCGGCGCGCGACATCGAATGCCACTGCGGAGCGGACGTTGCCGATGTGAGGCCTGTCGTAGACGGTGACACCGCAGACATACATGCGAACATGCCCGGGCTCGATCGGCGAAAAGTCTTCCAGTGCACGCGTGAGCGTGTTGTAGATGCGCAGTGTCATGGGAAAGCGGATGGCACGCAGCGCGCGAAGACCCGCCGCTACAATGCGCCGCAGTATAAGCCTGAGCCGCAGACATGTTCGCACCCAAGCATCTTGGTCGCCTCGCACGCGCGTGTTCGCTGGCTGCGATCCTCGTCACGCCGCTTGCCGCACTCGCGGACGACTATGCCGACGTCAACCAGCTCGCCAAGCAAGGCAAATACGGGGACGCGTTGGCCAAAGCCGATCAATACCTCGTGGCCAAGCCCCGCGATCCGCAGATGCGCTTCATCAAGGGCGTGATCCAGGCCGAGTCGGGCCATCCGGCCGAGGCGATCGACACCTACACGCAGCTCACGCAGGAATACCCCGAGCTCGCCGAGCCCTACAACAACCTCGCGGTGCTCTACGCACAGCAAAACCAGTACGACAAGGCGCGCGAAGCGCTCGAAGGTGCTGTGCGCGCCAACCCGGGCTACGGCACCGCGTACGAGAACCTCGGCGACGTGTACGCGAAACTGGCGAGCCAGTCGTACGCCAAGGCCCAGCAGCTGGAGCCGGCCAACGCTACAGCGGCGAACAAGCTCGCGCTTGTGAGGCAACTTCTCGCGCCGCCGCAGAAGCGATAATTTTCCGAAGGAGTCCGATCGATGAAGCTCAACCGCCGCCTCGCGGCCATTTCCGTTTCCGTCGCTGTTTCCCTGGCGTCATTCAGCGCAAGCGCGCAAGGCCCGGCGCCCCGCGTCGATTTCAAGACCAATCTTGGCGACATCGTCGTGGAGGTCTATCCCGACAAGGCACCGAAGACGGTCGAGAATTTTTTGACGTACGTCAAGGCAAAGCACTATGACGGCACGATCTTCCATCGCGTCATCAACAACTTCATGATCCAGGGCGGCGGCTACGACCTGAATTTCAATCCGCGTCCGACGCGCCCGCCCGTGCAGCACGAAGGCGCGACGATCCTGCAAAACGGCGGACCGAAAAACGCCGTGGGCACGATCGCGATGGCGCGCACGAATGACCCGAATTCGGCCACCGACCAGTTCTTCATCAACGTGAAGGACAACGCTTTCCTCGATCCGACGCCCTCCTCGCCCGGCTATGTCGCTTTCGGCAAGGTCGTGAGCGGCATGGACGTCGTGAACAAGATCAAGTCCACGCCCACG
>DATJJL010000250.1:0-3780 GCA_035492155.1 Ramlibacter sp.
CGAATTCAAGCTGTGGCCGCAGACCATTGCCGGCGAAAAGGTGAACCTCGTCATCCTCGACGACGCGAGCGACCCGGGCAAGGGCGTGAGCAACGCGAAGCGCTTCGTCACCGAAGACCACGTCGACATGATCATCGGCTCGTGCCTCACGCCTGTGGCTGCAGCGATGGCGCCTGTTGCCGCCGAAGCAAAGACGGTGCAGCTCGCCGCGTCGCCTGTCGGCGTGCCGCCCGGGCAGGACCAATGGCTCTTCCGCCTGCCGCAAAGCAACGACGTGATGGCGCACGCAATGGTCGCGCACATGAAAAAGCTCGGCGTGAAGACCGTCGGCTTTCTCGGCTACACCGATGCCTATGGCGAGCTGTGGCTGAAGGCCATTACCGCCGAGGGCGAGAAAAACGACATCAAGGTCATCGCCGCCGAACGCTTCGCGCGCACGGACACGAGCGTGACGCCGCAAGCGCTCAAGCTTGCCGCGGCCAACCCTGATGCGATGCTCATCGTCGCTTCCGGCTCGGGCGCAGCGATGCCCGAGAAGGCGATCGTCGAGCGCGGCTACAAGGGCAAGATCTACCAGACGCACGCAGCGGCCACGCCCGATCTCGTTCGCATCGGCGGCAAGGACGTCGAAGGCACGTATGTCGTCTCAGGCCCCGCGGTCGTTGCGGAGCAATTGCCCGACAGCCATCCGTCGAAGAAGACCGCCATCGACTTCGTGACGAAGTACGAGAAGGCGTACGGCCCCGGCTCGCGCAACCAGTTCGCAGCGCACGCCTACGACGCGCAGATCGTGCTCGAGAAAATCCTTCCTGCAGCGCTGAAGAAGGCCAAGCCCGGCACGCCCGAGTTCCGGCAGGCGCTCAAGGACGGCATGGAATCCATGGGCCGCACCGTGTTCTCGCACGGCGTGATGAACTGGACGGCGCAGGACCACTGGGGCTACACGAACGAAACCGGCGTGATGCTCAAGGTCGTCGACGGCAAGTTCGTGACGGAAAAATAAAGTGGACCTGTCGATCGCGAGCATCCTCGCGCTCGACGGGCTGACCAACGGGGCCGTCTACGCGCTGCTGGCGCTGGCGACGGTCCTTTTGTTCGCCGTCACGCGCGTGATCTTCATCCCGCAGGGCGAGTTCGTCGCATTCGGCGCGCTCACGCTCGCCCTCTTCCAGACGGGCAAGGTGCCGGGCACGGTGTGGTTCCTGCTTGTGCTCGCAGGGGTGGTCGCGTTGCTCGATCTTGTGGATGGCGTTCGTCATCGGCACGGCGCGCAACGCATCGCGATGCAGACGCTGCGCACGCTCGCCTTTCCCGTTCTCGTTTCGCTGATTTCGATCTGGGCGGCCCCGCGTGGATGGCCGCTCGCGATGCAGGCGCTTCTCACGCTCGCGCTCGTCACGCCTTTCGGCGCGCTCATTTATCGCGTCGCATATGAATCGCTCGCCGATGCATCGGTGCTCGTGCTGCTCATCGTCTCCGTCGGCGTGCACTTCGCGCTCGTCGGGCTGGGCCTCTTTTTCTTCGGCGCAGAAGGCTTTCGCAACCCGAGTTTCTGGGACGAGCGATTCAGCGCCGGCGCGCTCGCGCTCTCGGGCCAGACGATCATCATCTTTGTCGTTTCGATCGCGCTGATCGTGATGCTCTGGCTGCTGTTCGAGCGCACGCTCGTCGGCAAGGCTTTGCGCGCGACGGCCGTGAATCGTTTGGGCGCGCGCCTCATGGGCATATCTTCGGCCGGTGCCGGGCGGCTCGCGTTCACGATGGCCGCATTCATCGGTGCGTTGTCGGGGCTCCTCATCGGCCCGACGACGACGGTGTTCTACGACAGCGGATTTCTCATCGGCCTGAAGGGCTTCGTCGCCGCCGTGTTCGCGGGCTTGTCGAGTTATCCGCTCGCGCTCGTCGGCGCGCTCGGCGTGGGCCTGCTCGAGAGTTTCGGTTCGTTCTGGGCGAGTGCGTTCAAGGAAGTCATCGTGTTCTCCGCGATCCTGCCTGTGCTTCTGTGGCGGTCGCTGCGCGATCCGCACAGCGAGGAGCATTGATGCCCCGCGTCGCGCGATTTGCCTTTCCTCTTTTCGCGGCGCTCATGCTCGCGCTGCCGCTCCTGCCCGTGCCCGAATTCTGGATCGCGCAGAGCTGCTACATCGGCATGTACGCACTCGTTTCGCTCGGCCTCGTGCTGCTCACCGGCGTGTCGGGCCTGACATCGTTCGGGCAAGCGGCTTTCGTGGGCATCGGTGCGTACACAGCGGCATTCATGACGGTGAAGCTCGCGGCGTCGCCCTGGCTCGCGCTGGTGCTGGGCATCGGCATTGCCATCGCAGCGGCACTCATCGTCGGTGCGATCACGCTGCGCATGTCGGGGCACTACCTGCCGCTGGCCACCATCTGCTGGGGTCTCGCACTCAATTACACGATGGCCAACATGGATTGGCTCGGCAATTACGACGGCCTCTTCGGTGTGCCGACGCTGCACATCGGCAGCATCGATTTGGGCACGGGGCGCGGGCTGCACGCAGTGATATGGCTCTTCGCGCTGCTCGCTGCATTGGCGGTGACGCACCTGCTCGATTCGAGAGCGGGCCGCGCGATCCGCTCGCTGAAGTCCGGCAGCACGATGGCCGAAGCGATGGGCGTCTCGACCTTCCGCTACAAGCTCGTCGCTTTCGTGATCGCTGCGGTGCTGGCCGCGATCTCCGGATGGCTGTTCGCTTTCTTCCAGCGCACGGTGAACCCCACGCCGTTCTCGCTCGGCAAAGGCATCGAATATCTTTTCATGACTGTGCTCGGCGGCGTGTCCCATGTGTGGGGTGCCTTTCTCGGCGCGGCCGTCGTCAAGTTGACCGGCGACCAGTTGCAGGTGCTGCTGCCGAAGATCATCGGCACGAGCGGCAACTTCGAGACGATCGTGTTCGGCATCGTTTTGGTTGCGGTGCTGAAGTACGCACCCGATGGTTTGTGGACATTCTTCAGCCGCTGGGTGCCGCAGGTGCAGCGTCCGCGCGATTGGGCCGGCGCCGCGCCGCTGCCGCAGCGCGACAAGCCTGCGCATGGCGAGCCGTTGCTTGAAGTCGGGAAGGTGCGCAAGCAGTTCGGCGGGCTCGTCGCCGTGAACGACGTGAGCTTCGACATTCGCGCAGGCGACATCGTCGCGCTGATCGGCCCCAACGGCGCGGGCAAATCGACGACCTTCAACCTGATCACGGGCGTGCTCTCGCTGACATCGGGGAGCGTGACGTTTCGCGGCGGATCGATCGCAGGGTTTCCTTCGCGCAAGATCGCCGCGCTCGGCATTTCGCGCACTTTCCAGCACGTGAAGATGAACCCCGACATGACGGTGCTCGAGAACGTCGCGCTCGGCGGTCACCTGCGCGGCGAGATGGGCACGACGCGCGCGATGCTGCGGCTCGATCGCGCCGAGGAAAAGCGCCTCTTTGCCGAAGCGGAAAAGCAGCTCGCACGCATCGGCATGGATGGCAGCATGCATGAAATGGCGGGCAATCTCGCGATGGGGCCGCAGCGCCTGCTGGAGATTGCGCGCGCACTGTGCAGCGACCCTTCGTTGCTGCTGCTCGACGAGCCGGCCGCAGGCCTTCGCCACAAGGAAAAGCAGGCGCTTGCGCAAGTGCTGCGGCAGCTCAAGTCCGAAGGCATGAGCCTGCTGCTCGTCGAACACGACATGGATTTCGTCATGGGCCTGGCCGACAGAATCGTGGTGATGGAGTTCGGCACGAAGCTCATGGAAGGCACGCCCGAGCAGGTGCAGGCCAGCCCGGAAGT
>DATJJL010000251.1:0-5150 GCA_035492155.1 Ramlibacter sp.
CTTTCTTTGCCACTTCCAGCGCGACCCACAGCGCACCGGCAGCGGAGATGCCGCCGAAGATGCCCTCCTCGCACGCCAGACGACGTGCCATCTCCTCCGCATCGTCCTGCGACACGTAGATCATTTCGTCGACCGCGCTCGGGTCGTAAGTCTTCGGCAGGTATTCCTGCGGCCACTTGCGAATGCCGGGGATGCGCGAGCCCTCGCTGGGCTGCGCGCCGACGACGCGCACCGTCGGGCTTTTCTCGTGAAGGTAGCGCGACACGCCGGTGATCGTCCCCGTGGTGCCCATCGCACTCACGAAATGCGTGATGCGGCCACCCGTTTGCTCCCACAGCTCGGGGCCTGTGGTCTCGTAGTGGATGCGCGGGTTATCGGCGTTGGCGAACTGGTCGAGCACGCGGCCCTTGCCTTCGCGCTGCATGTTCTCGGCAAGATCGCGTGCGTACTCCATGCCGCCGCTCTTGGGCGTGAGGATCAATTCGGCGCCGAACGCCTTCATCGTCTGCGCGCGCTCCACCGAAAGATCCTCCGGCATGATCAGCAGCATGCGGTAGCCGCGCACCGCCGCGGCCATGGCCAGGGCGATGCCGGTGTTGCCGGAGGTTGCCTCGATCAGCGTGTCGCCGGGCTTGATCTCGCCGCGCTCCTCGGCGCGCTTGATCATCGAAAGTGCAGGCCGGTCCTTCACCGACCCTGCCGGGTTGTTGCCTTCAAGTTTGGCAAGGATCACATTGCCGCGGGCGCGGTTGTCGGCGGCGCCGATGCGCTGGAGGGCCACGAGCGGGGTTTTACCGATCGCATCTTCGATCGTCGGGTAGGAGTTGGACGGGGTCATTGAGTCACTGTGCCATAATTTTTGATTCCCCCTCTCCTGTGCCGGAGTGGTGAAATTGGTAGACGCAGGGGACTCAAAATCCCCCGGGGTAAAACCCGTGCCGGTTCGATTCCGGCCTCCGGCACCACGCGCGCCTTCGCCGAGATTCGGGTAACTACCACCCCCTTGCCTTGCTCAGCATCACGCAATTGCGTGATGTCCCGGCGTCGGAACTCTCCTACATTCGCTTGACGAAAAAACAATGGCGTTACCGCGTAATACGGTTACGGAGAGGGAAGTAATCCATGTATGAAACCGACACAGGATCGTTGAGCTCTACGCTCAGCGGCGCCGGACTCAACCAGTCCGTCATCGACACGATCATCGCGCTGACCACCGGCTCTGCCACGGGCGGCGGCGGCGGCGGCATCCCAGGCGGCGGCTCCAGCACAGTGGGTGTGGAAACCGTCGAGGCGGGCACGGGCGGCACAGTCACGGTCGGCGCAGGCACGGACGTACTTTTCGTCCACGGCTCGGATACCGATCCCACGACGTTCACCGTTCCCGGCAATGTGCCGGTTGTCGTCTTCGAGGGCAATGGCGGCGTCAACGTTGTCGTCGGCGGCGGTACCAGCGGCGGCGAGCGCGTGCTGCTTGGCACGGACGGCAACGACAAGATCATCATCACCGACGGCACGAACACCGAGGTCATCCTCGGCTCGGGCAGCAGCACCGTCACCGGCGGCGCCGGAAGCGACACCATCGTCGGCGGCCACGGCAATTCGACCGTCACCGGCGGCGGCGGCCACGACATCCTCGTCCTGCATGGCAGCCATGGCGACTACGTCATCGTGGTGAACCATACGGCGTCGGCACCCGCAGGCAATGCGCAGGCCGGCACGACCGGTCACGTGGTCGTCACCAACTCCGCCACCGGCGAGCAGACGGACATCACGGGCATCCAGTACGTCCAGCTCGACAGCTCCGATGCGCTTGTATTTGCGGCGTCCACGGTTGAAGCCGGCGTCGCCACGCTGTATCACGCTGCATTCGGCCGCACCGGCGAATTCGGCGGCGTCGAATACTGGTTCGACCAGGCGAAGGCCGGTGAAAGCCTGCACGACATCGCCGAGGCGTTCACCCATTCGGCGGAATTCGCAGCCAATACTGCGGGCCTGTCGGATACGGCGTTCGTCCAGCAGCTGTACCAACAGACCTTCAACCGCAGCGCAGACAGCGGCGGCCTGGATTTCTGGGTGCATTCGCTGCAATCGGGCTCGTCACGCGCGGACCTGCTCACCGCTTTCGCCAGTGTTGCAGCCATGAACGAAGCCGGCACGCTCCACACGGAAGCAACCATCGTCGGCAGCGTCACCATCGTCCAGGACATCGTCTAAGCCTTGAGCGCCTCGCTGGCTCTTCACGCGCCGGCGCGGCGCGGCGAGGCGCTCCTGGCCGAAGCGGCCACTGCCTTCCAGCGCGGGCACCTCGCCGACGCGCTGGCCATCGCGGAAGGTCTCGTTCGCCATTACGGCGGCTCATCGCCTGCGCCCGCTGCGCTGCGCGCGCGCGTGCTGCAGGTTTGCGGCTCACCGTTGGCCGCACGCGCATGGGACGCCGCCTGGTCTTGCGATCCGGAGAACCCCGCCCTGCAGGATGCAATGCTCGGCGCGTGGGCTGCTGCACATGCGGGGCTCAGCGTTGCGGCACTTGGCGCAAGCTTCCTGCCGGTTCGCTGTCGCGAGGGCACGCAGGCTTCGCTACTTCAGGTGTTGCAGCGATGCGGCGTCACGCGTGTCGGCGCGTGCTGGGCGGATACGCCGACGAGCGTCGCGGTGATGTGTTTCGATCCGTCCGAACCGCGTGACGCGAAGGCGCGAATCGTGTTGGCGAGCGAGAGCGAAGAACGTGTTGTGGAAGTGCCGCTGGACGGCGCATGTGTGCGAGTTGAGTTGACTTCGCCTGGGGTTTGGTCGGTCGCGTTCGAGGGAGGCGGGATTTTGCAGGGGTCTCCTGTTTCGACACTTGTTGATCGATCGCCATCGACCCCGGCCTGCGCCGGGGTGACAGAGGTGGACGTGATCGTCCCCGTGTACAAGGACCGCGCGGCCGTACGCACCTGCATCAAGAGCTTGCTTGCGAGCATCCCGCAAAACCGCACGCGCGCTCGCGTCATCGTTGTCGACGACGCGAGCCCCGACGCAGCCGTGAGCGAATGGCTCGGCGGCCTTGCGCGCAGCGGATGGATCACGCTGCTGCGCAATCGCTTCAACCTCGGCTTCATCGAATCGGCGAACCGCGCGCTGCGCCAAAGCGCCACCAGCCATGCGCTGCTGCTCAATGCCGACACGGAAGTCTTCGGCAACTGGATCGACCGCCTCGTTGCGGCTTTCGATGACGCGGCCGATGTCGCGTCCGTCATGCCCTGGTCCAACAACGGCGAGATCGCCAACCTGTGGCCCGATGCGAATGACCGCGGCGCGCCCACCAGCGGCACAGCCCAGCACATCGACGAGATGGCTGCCGCCTTGCAAAGCAAGAACCTCGACATCCCGACTTGCTCGGGCTTCGCGATGCTGATTCGCCGGGCGGCGCTGGCGGACGTCGGCCTGCTCGATGGCGTGGCACTTTCCCGCGGCTATCTCGAGGAAGTCGACTGGTGCCTGCGCGCGCGCAACAAAGGCTGGCGGCACCTGCTTGCGACGCGAGTGTTCGTCACGCACAACGGATCGGCGTCATTCGGTGCGGAAAAAGTGCTGCGCGTGCGCCAGAATCGTGCCGTGATCGCTGCGCGCTATCCAAGTTATTACGACGAGTACGCAAGCTTCCTTGCATCGCCGAAGCTTGCCAAGGCGCGCACGCCGCTGCTGCGCGCGTTGCGCGATGCAGGCGTGCAGTGGCCGCCTCGCGAAGCGCAGGTGCAATCGCAAACACCGCAACGTCGCGAATCGCTTTCGCCACTGGCATCGTCGTGCGGGCGCATTGCGATGCACTCGGACCAGCCCGGCCTGCTGGACAAAGCGCGCCAACTTTCCGCGCAGGAAGGTGGCACGCGACTTCTCGTCTTCGGCCATGCGAGCGAAGCACTTCGCCACACTGGCGTTGTCGATGTCGTGCCGCCCGACGCCGGTCTTCCACCGAAGCTTCGCCTCCTGAGCGATGCGCAGCTGATGCAGCTTTGCGGATGCGCCACGGCCTGAAGTCACGTTGGGCCGGCGCGCTCGAAGGCGTTGACGGCGGGCTCCTCCACGGCTGGTGCGTCGACACGCACGAAGCCGATGCGCGAGTCGTCCTCGAAGTCCTGCATGAAGATGAAGTGCTCGGCTCCGTGGTGGCCGACGTCGTGCGGCAAGACTTGCAAGCCACATTCGCGAAGCTGGGTGCGGAGCGCGCACCGGCGGACCCGTGCCACGGGTTCGTCGCGGACATTGGCCGCTTCGCATCGCTGGCGCACGCGATGCGAGTGCGCGTCGCGAATTCGCATGAGTATCTGCCTGGCCTCGTCCACATTGACGCAGAGCCACCACGCGGCGCAACGAGCGTCGTCTTCAGCGACGGTGGCTTGCGCATTCACGGCCGCATCGCGACGACCGCACGGCTGCAGACGGTGCACGCATTCGTCGGCTCGGCGCAGCTTGCACGCGCAGATGTCGACAAATCCGACGAGGGGCGCTTCGTCATCGACCTACCCCCTGCATTGGCCGACGGCCAGCGCCACGAAGTGCGCATCGTCGACGGCAAAGGCGCACCGCTCAATGGCAGCCCGGTGACGGTGTGCTGCTGGCCGCAAGGCGGACGCGCGCTGCTCGACGCAAGGCAACAACAACTCGCAGCAAACGTCTTCGATCACTACGAGCGCTTCCTGCCTCGCAGCCTGGGCCTTGCGTTCTATCCCGAGTGGAAGCGGGCTTTCGAGCCAACACCCGCGAAGACTCGCGCAAAGATCGGCGTGATACGCACAACGGCCACCAGCGACGAGCTCGCTCGCACGCTGCATGAAAACGAGTTCGTCATCTTCGTGCGCGAAGGCGACGATCTCTCACCGGCTGCGCCAGCCCTTCTGGCCGAAGCCTTCAAGGACAAGCGCACCCTCGCCGCTTACGCCGACAGCGAATTCCACGGCGTGCCTTGGTTCAAGCCGGCATGGAATGTCGAATACGCGCTCGCCAGTGACTGCGCGCTATTCCCTCTAATGATCCGCACAGCCCTTGTCACCCCGGCGAAGGCCGGGGTCGCTGGCGCCCAATCCGCCACTGACATCGCATGGACCGCCCTAGCCCGCGCACACCTCTCGGGCCCAGCCGCGATCCGTCACGTGCCTCACGTTCTTTAC
>DATJJL010000252.1:0-2836 GCA_035492155.1 Ramlibacter sp.
CGGTGTGGCGCCGCCCGTGACCGTCATGCGATAGCTGCCCATGGGCCTCAAGGTCGAAAGGCGCGACGACATGCGCTGCGCCTGCAATTCGGCACGCCCCGCAAGGGCCAGCCGGCCTGCGGACCATTCTACTGAAAGGCCTTGCGTTGCAAGGACCAGATCACCGTCGAGCTGGAGCGTGTTCCATGGCGTGCCCAGGCCCGCGAGAAGCGACGCGGGCCACTGGCTGCGCGAATCGGCGATATCGAGTGCCACGCTTCGCCAGCCCGGATGCACGCGGATCTCGATCGGCTGCGTCGTGCAGCAAGCAGTCGTCGCATCGATGAGCAGGCCGTTCCATCGCGGATGGATATGCCATTCGACAGGGGTGGGCAATGCGAGGTGGTCGTTGCTGCCCTCGCCCCCGGTCAACTGCAAGTTGGCGGTGCCGTTCCACAGCGACCCGCGCGCTTCGGCGAGGACAACGCGTCCGTTGGTGGCGCTTTCGATGCGCGCAGCGAGCCAGCTCGCAGGAATGAAGAGCACGAGGGCGAACACAAGGCCGAGCAGGCCGCCGGCCCAGGCCCAGGACCAGGGGCTGCGCGCAGCGGCGATCGGGCGGGGCCTGGCCACTAGGTGCGCGGCAATGCGAGCACGAGGTTGCCTTCCCACGTGCCCGCGCCGTTGCGAACGAGGTGCGCCTCCGCAGGCAGCGCGTGCGCCGCGGCGCGCGCTTGCGCGAGCCACTGCGCAAGCGCGTCGGCCGGCGTGCCGGTGAGCGTCACGGTGACGCGATCGCCCGCCACCTGCATGCGAGCCGTGGTACCCAGTCGCTGGCGCACCGATTGTTCGAGCTGGCGCAGCGACTCGTCGCGATTCGGCCGCGGCTGCGATTGCATGGACTGCGCCTGCGTGCGCATGGCGGCCATGCGCTGCAGCTGCGCGTCGAGCGTGCGGCGCTGCGTTTCGGCCGTGCGCAAGGTCGAAAGCGCCGGGCCGATGAGGATCATCCACACCAGCGCAAGCACGACGACGCCGATGCCGGCTGCGACCATGACCTTCTCGCGCGGGTCGAGCGTCACCCAGCGTGCGCGCAACATGCCGAGCTGCGCTTTCATATCGACTCCTGCGTGACGACGAGCGTGTCGCCATTGACCGCTGCGTTGTAGCCGCGCGCCTTCATCGCGGCGGCGACATTGCGAGCTTCGTCCGCGCCGAGCGAAAGACCGCGCACGCGCAGCTCGCCGTTGGCGTAGTCCATCGCGCCGAGCGCGTGCTGCGGCGGCACGGCCAGGGCCAGCGCATTGAGCATGGCCTCGAGATCCCGTCCCGACGTGGCGCCCGTGGCCTGGCGCAGCGCGGAGATTTCGCGTTCCATCTGCAGCGGCGCGTCGACGACGACTTTCACGTTCGGGAACGTTTCGGTGAGCGTGCGCTGCATCGTTTCGCGCTTGGCGTCGACGGCCGATCGCTCGCGCCAGGCCCACGCGTTCAGGCCCACGAGGTTGAGCGCGACAAGCGCCACGGCGCCCCAACGCGCGGGCCGCCACTCGGGTGTGGAGAGCATGTCGGACCACAGCGTGGCGAGGCGCTTGTACACGCGTGCGCGGCCCGAGCTGGAAAGATCGAACTGCGCGAGGTCCCAACTCGATTGCGCGGCGCGCACCCAGCGCTCGGCCGGCTGCTGCAGCACCGGTTGGTGGTGCAGCACTTGCTCTGCCAGCCGCGCGACGGCGGGCTCGGCAATGCAGGCCGTGTCTTCGGGCAGCGAGGGAAGCAGCGCGAGCGCCGATGAGGCCAGAGGCAGCGTGCTGACGCCTTCGCTGCTGGTTGCAACGAGCAGCGCATTCTCGGGATCGCCCATCGCGTACAGCGCAGGCGCATCTTGCGGCGCGAATTCGGGCACGATGCGAGAGACCGGCCGGCCCGTACCTTCGAGCAGGAGCAGGGTGCCTTTGAGCCATTCGCGATCGCACGTGGCGACCCACACGGGTGATTCGGAACGCATATTGGGCTGCAATGCGAAATGCAGCGTCTCGGGCTCGTCGAGTACGCGGTCTTCGAGCAAACCTTCGAGTACGGCACGCAGCCGCGGCGTGCGCGCCGTGACGCCCTTCGGCAATTCGACGCGATGCCACGACACCATCGCAGGCGGCACGATCGCGACGATTTCGCTGCCGGCACGCACCGGCGTGGGCAACACGGATGCGCGCGCGGCGCCGTGGCGCGCGACGGTCGCGCCGTCGTTCGTCACGACGTAGGCGAACTCGGTCGCACTGCTGGCAGCGTGCGGCGGAAGAACGACGATGAGTGCGCTCATGAGTCGGGCATTGTAGGAACGTTGGAGCTAGCGTTGGGACGCCGCGATGCGGGGCAGTGCCGTCGGGTCCGGCGCGCCGCGTTCGCGCTGCAGCACCGTCACGTTCTGGCCCTGCCGCCAGACGACCGAATGCTCCTCGACCACAAGCTTGTCCAGCCGAAGCTGAGCACGCACTTCGAAGAAGCTGCTGTTCACCGATAGCTCGTTCGTCAGCCCCTGGATCACGGCGGGTGTTCCCTGCAATTGGCTCTGGATCTGGGCGACATTGCGAAAGGGCGACGCATTTCGCACCTGCACGATCCGCTGCGCATCCGACAGGTCGATGCCCGCGGCAGCGGCGATCACTTCTGCGGGTGCCGTGTTGACGTTCACGAGCGTGCGCACGTTCACGGACGTGCGCGGCAACAGCGTCACGTAGGGCTCGATCGCAGCGACGGTCTGCGGACTCACGCCCAGCCACACGAGCTCTGCCACGTGCTGCGGCGGCAGCGGCGCGGCGGCCGGGCTGGGGCTCACCTGCCCCGCTGCGATCGAGAA
>DATJJL010000253.1:0-2771 GCA_035492155.1 Ramlibacter sp.
GCGCTCTCAGTGCTCGCCACGGTCATCGGCCACCAGCGCGAAAAAGGCTGGATCCTCATCGACGCCGGGTGGATGGCGATGTCGCAGGACCGGGGCACGCGCAGGCAGGACGTCGACCAGGGCTATGGATTGGTGTGCGACATCGAAGGCCGCCCCTATCCCGACGTGATCGTCCTGGACGCGAACCAGGAGCACGGCATCGTCGCCGTGCGGGTGGGATCGAACGGCGTGCTGCCGAACCTCGCCATCGGAGACCGCGTGCGCATCCTGCCCAATCACGCCTGCGCCACGGGGGCGCAGCACCGTGCGTATCACGTGGTACGCGGCACCGCGCGCCAAGTCGACGCCGTTTGGCCGCGCTTCGGAGGATGGCTATGAAGCTCGCTTCGTATTGGCTCGACACAGCCCCACGCTTCAACGCGGGCGTGCAGGCGCCTCCCACAGGTCGCGCGGATGTGGTCGTCGTGGGCGGAGGTTTCACCGGCCTCTCCGCTGCCCTGACGTTGGCGAAAAAGGGTGCGCATGTCGTGCTGCTGGAAGCCGAGCGTGTCGGCGGCGCCGCCTCGGGGCGAAACGGTGGCCATGTGAACAACGGATTCGCCCAGGACTACGCGGCGATGTGTGCGCGGCTCGGGACCGAGCGCGCGAACCTGCTGTACCGCAGCTTCGACGCCGGCGTGGACACCGTCGAGCGGATCATCGGCGAGGAAGGAATCGACTGCGACTTCCATCGCACCGGCAAGCTCAAGCTCGCGGCCAAGCCCGCACACTACGACAAGCTGGCGCGCTCGCAGGAACTGCTGGCACGCGAGGTCGACCCCGACACGCATCTGGTGCCCAAGGCTGCGTTGTCGGACGAATTGGGGTCGGACGTTTATTACGGCGGCCTCGTGTACCGCAAGAGCGCGGCCATGCACATGGGCAAGTTTGTCCAGGGCCTGGCGACGGCGGCTGCGCGCAAGGGCGTGCGCATCCACGAGAACACGCCGCTGACCGCGTTGCGCCGCACGGCGGGCGGGCACGAAGTGGAAACACGCGGCGCACGCATTCAGGCGCGCGAGGTGCTGCTTGCCACGGGCACATCGGCGGTGGGGCCTCTTGCCTGGTTCCGGCGGCGCATTGTTCCGGTGGGCGCCTACATCATCGTCACGGAGCCACTGCCGCAGGACGTCGTCGACCGCATCCTGCCGCGGCGGCGCAACGCGACCAACACGCGCAATCTCGTCAACTTCTTCCGCATCACGCCGGACAACAGGCTTCTCTTCGGCGGGCGCGCGCGGTTCGCCGCGCCCGGCCCGGAGTCCGACAAGAAGAGTGGAGAAATCCTGCGCCGCGACATGATCGCGACCTTCCCTTATCTCTCGAATGTGCGCATCGACTATTGCTGGGGCGGACTGGTCGACATGACCCAGGACCGCTTGCCCCGGGCCGGCGAGCGCAAGGGCGTGTACTACTCGATGGGCTACAGCGGCCATGGGACGCAGATGTCCGTCCTGATGGGAACGATCATGGCGCAGGTCATGGACGGCCGCGCGGACCTCAACCCGTGGAAGGACTTCGACTGGCCCGCGATTCCCGGCCACTTCGGCCCGCCCTGGTTCCTGCCGCTGGTGGGCGCGTATTACCGGCTGAAGGATCGTCTGCAATGACGTCGCCCGACCGACACGGCCAGTTCTACATCGATGGCGCATGGGGCAAGCCTCACGGCTCGGCATGGACCGCGGTCATCAATCCGGCGACGGAAGCGCCGATCGCCGAAGTGGTGCTCGGCGATGCAGAAGACGTCGATCGCGCGGTGCTCGCCGCAAGGCGCGCGTTCGATGACTGGTCGCGCACGCCGCCGGCGCAGCGCGCTGCGCTCCTGGACAGCCTGCATGCGATCGTGCTCGAACGGCGCGAGCTGTTCGCGCAGGCGATCACCGCGGAAATGGGCGCCGCGATCACGCACGCGCGGCAAGCGCATGTGCCCTTCGCGGCAGAACACCTGCGGGTCGCACGCGACAATTGCGCGAGCTATGAATTCACGCGGCTGCGCGGCAGCACCGCGATCGTGCGCGAGCCCATCGGCGTGTGCGCGCTGATCACGCCGTGGAACTGGCCGCTGTACCAGATCACCGCGAAGGTCGGCCCCGCGCTCGCGGCAGGCTGCACCGTTGTACTCAAGCCCAGCGAACTGTCGCCGCTTTCCGCGCTGCTGTTCGCGCAGGCCGTGCACGACGCCGGCATTCCGGCGGGCGTGTTCAACCTCGTGAACGGCGCCGGGCCTGCCGTCGGTGCGGCGCTCGCGGTCCATCCCGATGTGGACATGATCTCGATCACCGGCTCGACGCGTGCCGGCGTGCTCGTCGCGCAGGCGGCCGCAGTCACGGTCAAGCGCGTTGCACAGGAACTCGGGGGCAAGTCCCCGAACGTGTTGTTGCCGGATGCGGACTTCGCGCGTGTCGTACCGCTGGGCGTTGGCGCCGCGATGCGCGATGTCGGCCAGTCCTGCAGCGCGCCCACGCGCATGATCGTGCCGCGGGCGCGCCTGGCCGAAGTCGAAGCGCTTGCCGCGGCTGCTGCCGAGAAATTCGTCGTGGGCGATCCGACGGACGAGCGCACCACGCATGGTCCGGTCGCGAATCACGCGCAGTTCGACCGCGTGCAATCCATGATCGCGGTGGGTATCGAAGAGGGCGCGCACCTCGTCACAGGCGGAAGCGGCCGCCCGCAAGGGCTCGAGCGCGGCCTTTATGCCAAGCCGACGATCTTCTCGAACGTGGGCAGCAGCA
>DATJJL010000254.1:0-11381 GCA_035492155.1 Ramlibacter sp.
GGATCGTCGTTGCGAGTGGACAGCGCCCTCGCAGCCGCGAACCCGCCGATGCCCAAAGGCGAAATGCACGATTCGGCACCGCCGGCCACCATGACGTCTGCGTCGCCGGATTCGATCAGCCGGGCCGACAGCCCGATGGCGTGCAGGCCCGTCGTGCAGGCCGTCACGACGGAGATGTTCGGGCCCTTGAAGCCGTACTTGATCGACACATGGCCCGAGATCATGTTGATGATCGATGCAGGCACGAAAAACGGCGATATGCGACGCGGGCCGCGATTCGTCAGTTCGAGGTGCGTTTCCTCGATCATCGGCAGGCCGCCGATGCCCGACCCGATATTGCAGCCGATACGCTCGGCCAACTCGCCCTTGAGCTCATCCCCCGTCGGCAAACCGCTGTCGGCCACTGCCTGCAAGGCCGCCGCGTATCCGAGGTGGATGAAGCGGTCCATGTGACGCGCTTCTTTCTCGGGCATGTAGTCGCCGACGTTGAAGCCCTTGACCTCGCCGGCGAAGCGGCACGCGAAATTGGCCGCATCGAACTTCGTGACGAAATCGATGCCGGGCTTGCCGGCGAGCAGGTTGTTCCAGCTCTCGGCGACCGTGTTGCCCACGGGGCTCACGCACCCGAGGCCGGTAACGACGATACGGCGGCGAAGCATGCGTTGATTAAGCCTTCTGGTGGGCGTTGGCGTAGTCGATGGCGTTTTGCACCGTGGTGATCTTCTCGGCGTCTTCGTCCGGGATTTCGATGCCGAACTCGTCTTCGAGGGCCATCACGAGTTCGACCGTGTCGAGCGAGTCAGCGCCCAGGTCGGCCACGAAAGCCTTTTCGCTCGTCACCTGGGACTCTTCCACGCCGAGCTGCTCGGCGATGATTTTCTTGACTCGTGCTTCGATATCGCTCATTTGGTTCCCTCTGGCGGGTTGTGAATGAATCGTCGATTCTAGCTTTTGGGAGCGCCGGCCCCTTCAGGCCATGAACATCCCGCCGTTGACGTGGATCTCCTGCCCCGTCACGTAGCTTGCCTGCGGCGAGGCGAGCCACGCGACGGCGTGCGCGATGTCCGCTGGTTTGCCGAGGTGGCCCAGCGGGATTTGCCCCAGCAGTGCTTTCTGCTGCTCTTCCGGAAGCACGGCCGTCATGTCGGTTTCGATGAAGCCCGGTGCCACGCAATTGACCGTGATGCCGCGGCTGCCGAGTTCGCGGGCCAACGCGCGCGTCATGCCGGCGACACCAGCTTTCGCGGCTGCGTAGTTCGCCTGGCCTGCGTTGCCCGACGCGCCCACCACCGAAGTGATGTTGACCATGCGGCCATAACGCTGCTTCATCATCGTGCGCATGACGGCGCGGCTCATGCGGAACACGGCCTTGAGGTTCGTGTCGAGCACCGCGTCCCAGTCCTCGTCCTTCAGGCGCATCGCGAGCATGTCGCGCGTGATGCCTGCGTTATTGACAAGGATCTGCAGCGCGCCTTGTTCCTTCACGATGGAGTCGACCAGCGCCTCGGCGGCGGCTGCGTCGTTCACGTCGAGCACAGCGCCTTTGCAAGCTGCGAACGCTGCGAGGGTCTGCGAAATCCTGTTGGCGCCATCTTCGGTCGTGGCGGTGCCGACGACTTTCACGCCGCGATGAGCAAGCTCTTGCGCAATCGCCGCGCCAATGCCGCGCGATGCGCCGGTGACCAGAGCGACCTGCCCTTCCATCTTGGTGTTCATGCGAGCACCCCTTTCACCTCGGCGAGGGTCGCGGGATCGAACAGGGCAAGGCCCGTCAGTTCCGCGTCGATGCGCTTGCACATGCCGGCGAGCGCCTTGCCGGGCCCGCACTCGACGATGGTGGTGATGCCGCGCGACTTCATGTCCCGCACGCATTCGACCCAGCGCACCGGGCCGAATGCCTGTTCGTACAGGGCGGCGCGAATGCGATCGGGTTCGCTCTCGGTCTTCACTTCGATGTTGTTGACGACCGGAATGCGCGGCGCCTGGAACGCGGTCTCCGCCAGCTTGGCCTTGAGCTTGTCGGCCGCGGGCTTCATCAGGCTCGAATGAAACGGCGCCGACACGGGCAGCGGCAACGCACGCTTGGCGCCCATTGCCTTGAGCACTTCGCAGGCTTTCTCGACACCGGTCTTGCTCCCGGCGATCACGGTCTGCGCCGGATCGTTGAAGTTCACGGCCTCGACCACTTCGCCGGCCATCTGTCGCTGGGCATCCGCGCAGCCTTCGATGACCTTCTGCACATCGAGCCCGAGGATGGCCGCCATCGCACCTGCGCCGACGGGCACGGCTTCCTGCATCGCCTGCGCACGAAAGCGCACGAGCGGCGCGCCATGCGCGAGCGTGATCGCGCCCGAGCACACGAGCGCCGAATACTCACCCAGCGAATGGCCGGCCATGATGGCGGGCTCGGCGCCGCCTTCTGCGCGCCACACGCGATACGCAGCGACACCTGCCACGAGCATCACAGGCTGGGTGTTGGTGGTCAGCGCAAGCGATTCCTTCGGCCCTTCGTGGATCAGCCGGCCAATGTCCTGGCCGAGTGCATCGGAAGCTTCACGCAGCGTGGCTGCGACTTCGGGGTGGTCGCCCCAGGCATCGAGCATGCCGACGGACTGCGATCCCTGGCCGGGAAAGACAAACGCGAACGGTTTCATGTGGGTGCTGCGCCTTTCGGCGCGTGTTTCAGAAATCGAGGAGGACGGCGCCCCAGGTGAAGCCGCCGCCGACGCCTTCGAGCATCAGCGTGTCGCCCTTTTTCACCTTGCCGCCGCGCACGGCAGCGTCGAGCGCCAGCGGGATCGACGCTGCAGAGGTGTTCCCGTGCTGGTCGACCGTGACGACGAGTTTTTCCTTCGGCAGCTTCAGCTTTTTCGCCGTGCTCTGCATGATGCGGATGTTGGCCTGGTGCGGAATCAGCCAGTCGATGTCGGTCTCCTTGCGATCGGCTTTGGCGAGTGCAGCCCGAGCCGCATCTTCCAGCACGCCGACAGCGAGCTTGAATACGGCCTGACCGTCCATCTTGAGCAGCGGATCGCCCAGCACATTGCCGCCCGAAACCGTTCCGGGCACGCAGAGGATGCCGACGTGCTTGCCATCCGCGTGCAAATCGCTGGCGAGAATGCCGGGCGTGTCGGATGCCTCGAGCACCACGGCGCCCGCACCATCGCCGAACAGCACGCAAGTCGTTCGATCCTTGAAGTCGAGGATGCGCGAGAACACTTCGGCGCCCACGACGAGTGCCCTGTTCGCTGAACCCGTGCGGATCATCGAATCGGCAATCGTGAGCGCGTAGACGAAGCCGCTGCACACCGCCTGCACGTCGAACGCCGGGCAGCCCGCAATGCCGAGCTTGTTTTGCATGATGCAGGCGGCCGACGGGAACACCATGTCCGGTGTGGACGTCGCCACGATGATGAGGTCGATGTCCTGCGGCTTGACGCCCGCGGCTTCCATCGCGTGGCGCGATGCAGCGACGCCGAGATCGCTAGTGTTCACGCCGTCGTCGACGAAGTGCCGCGCGCGGATACCGGTTCGCTCGACGATCCACTCATCGGAAGTTTCGACGCCATTGGCGGCAAGTTGCGCTGCGAGCTGGTCGTTGGTGACGCGCCTGGGCGGCAGGTAACTGCCCGTGCCGGTGATTCGGGAATATCGTTGCATCAGAGAGTGGTCACTGCATCGGCGGTGGGAGCATCGACCTCGCCGGCCGCAAGCAGCGGGCGGGCGTGGGCGATGCGGGCCTGGACGCGATCGAGCAAGTTGTTTCGGGCCGAATCATACGCGCGCACCAGCGCCTGTTCGAAAGCAAAGGCATCGGCGGAGCCATGGCTCTTGAACACGAGGCCGCGCAAACCCAGCAGCGCAGCGCCGTTGTAGCGGCGGTAGTCGACGCGGTTCTTGAAGGCGGTGAGGACAGGCAGCGCGATCAGCGCCGCAAGCTTGGTGAGCAGATTGCGCGAGAACTCCTCCTTGAGGAAGCCGCCGATCATGGAGGCCAGACCCTCGCTCGTCTTGAGCGCGACATTGCCGACGAAGCCGTCGCACACGACGATGTCCGTCGTGCCCTTGAAGATGTCGTTGCCCTCGACGTTGCCGTAGAAATTCAGGTCGCCGCTCGCCGCGGCCGAGCGCAGCAGCTCACCGGCGCGCTTGATCACTTCGCTTCCCTTGATGACTTCCTCGCCGATGTTCAGCAGCCCCACCGAAGGCGCATCGACATGATTCAGTGCCGAGACCAGAGCCGACCCCATCACGGCGAACTGCAGCAGGTGTTGTTCGGTGCAATCGACATTGGCGCCCAGGTCGAGGACAGTGGTCGCACCGCCCTTCGCATTCGGCAGTGGGTAAGCGATGGCCGGGCGGTCGATGCCTTCCACGGTCTTGAGCAGGTAGCGAGCCAGCGCCATCAGCGCGCCGGTGTTGCCCGCCGACACGGCAGCTTGGGCCTGGCCATCCTTCACCTGCTGGATGGCAACGCGCATCGAGGAGTCTTTTTTCTTGCGCAGCGCGACTTCGACCGGATCGTCCATCGCGACGATTTCGGTGGCGGCCACCACGCGGCCACGCGGGTGGTCCCAGCCCGCGAGCGCCTCCGGCCGGCCCACGAGCAGCAGCTGGGCTTCGGGTTCGTGCTCGAGGAATTTGCGGCAGGCCGCGAGCGTCACGTTCGGTCCGTGATCGCCTCCCATGCAATCGACTGACAGGGTCGTCATGAGGCTGAACTGTAGCCGGTCAGAAAATGATGAGGACCAATGCAAAGGCCCGCGCTAGGCGGGCCTTGAATGCAAGTCACTGACCAGGTCAGGCTTCGTTCTTCGTTTTGACGACCTTGCGGCCGCGATAAAAGCCGGTGGGGCTGATGTGGTGGCGAAGATGCGTCTCGCCGGTGGTGGGCTCGATCGCGGTGCCCGGCGTCGTCAGGGCGTTGTGCGAACGATGCATGCCGCGCTTGGACGGCGACTTCTTGTTTTGCTGGACGGCCATGGAGGGCGCTCCTTAGGAGGCGGGTAAATCGGTGGGTGGGGCACACGTCGGCAATTCGGTCAGTGCCGGGTGCGAAGCCTGCAATTATAGCTGAAGTCAGTCCTGCGACTTGCCCGGCGCCTTGAGGCGGCCCAGGACGGCGAACGGATTCTCATGAC
Organism: Ramlibacter sp.; assembly: GCA_035492155.1. Classification (GTDB taxonomy): domain Bacteria; phylum Pseudomonadota; class Gammaproteobacteria; order Burkholderiales; family Burkholderiaceae_C; genus Ramlibacter. The sequence continues at coordinate 5,142 of DATJJL010000254.1, forward strand.
GGGCGGACGAGCCTTCGAAACCCTCGTCCGCGACAGCCACATGGACCGGTGGGCAGGTCTCGTGATGGGGCGCGAGGGGCAGCTCCATCAGCAACTCGTCTTCCACCAGTTCCATGAGGTCGAAGCTGCGGCTGAGCGCGAGAACATCCTCTTCGGAACCGTCGTCCTGCGCCGCGGCCGTGTCTTCGTCACTGACGAAGCGGAAAGAGCGATCGACCGACACCGGCATTTCCACCGGCAGCAGGCACCGCTGGCAGGTAAGCGACAGTTTCGCCCCTGCTTTCACCAGTAGCCAGATCTCCGGTTGGACGTGAAGCGGATTGCGAATCTCGCCAGCGGCGGACCAGGTCACAGGCATTTCGGCGCCGCGGCCTTGCGTCTCCGCAAGCAGCCGCGGATGGCTTCGAAGTGGCTCCTGGCCCGCGAGCGTGCCGCCTTCCTGCGCGAAGGACTTCACGTCGAGATGGCGCGCATTGAACGGCTTGGGCATGCGTTCCAGTGTAAGAGAATCGCTGCATGCGACGCATCGTTCTGGGGTCCAGCTCCCCTTATCGCCGCGAACTCCTCTCCCGCCTCAAGGTCGAGTTCGACGTGGACCTGCCTCATGTGGACGAGACGCCGCGGGCCGGAGAGTCGCCGCGTGACATCGCTTTGAGGCTGGCACTCGAAAAAGCTCGCGCGGTCGCGGCAAAGCATCCTGACGCAGTAGTCATCGGGTCCGACCAGGTTGCCGATCTCGCCGGAGAACCGCTGGGCAAGCCCGGCACACATGAGCGAGCTGTGCAGCAACTGCAGCGAATGCGCGGGCAAGTCGTTGTGTTCCACACGGCCGTCGCCGTGGTGTGCCTTGCGACGGGATTCGAGCAAGTCGATATGGCGCCCGTACGGGTGACGTTTCGCGATCTCGGCGATGACGAGATCGAGTGGTACCTGCAGGCGGAAAAGCCCTATGACTGCGCCGGCAGCGCGCGCAGCGAGGGATTGGGCATCGCGCTTTTGGAATCGATCGAGAACGACGATCCGAGCGCCCTCGTCGGTCTCCCATTGATCCGCACATCCAGGATGTTGCGTGCCGCCGGAGTGCGCCTGCTGTGAGCAAGCCTCGCGGCCGTCTGTGGCTCGTCCCCGCGCCGCTGGATTTCGGCTGTGCCACGCCCGTCGCTCTTGCCGATGTGCTTCCCGATGCAACGATCGCGAGAGCTTCCGCGATCACGCACTGGGTCTGCGAGAGCGCGAAGACCGCCCGCGCCTATCTCAAGCGTATCGGCGAGATTCGTCCGTTGGCATTGCCCTTGCGAGAACAACACATCGAAGAGCTACCGCGCGAAGTCCACAAGAAAGGCGATCACGCGGTTCCCTTCGACGCATCGGGCCTGCTCGCACCTGCGCTTGAGGGCCACGACATCGGCTTGCTGAGCGAAGCCGGCATGCCCGCGGTCGCCGATCCGGGCTCGTCTGTCGTTCGAAGCGCGCATGACATGGGCATCAGTGTCGTGCCGCTTGTCGGGCCGGTGTCGATCCTGCTCGCGCTCGCAGCGAGTGGGCTCAATGGCCAGAACTTCGCCTTCGTCGGCTACGTGCCTCAGGACGCCGCGCCGCGCGCGCAGCGCTTGCGCGAGCTTGAATCGCTGGCACACAGGTCGGGCCAGACGCAACTCTTCATCGAAACCCCGTACCGCAACGCTGCAATCTGGAAAGCCTTGTGCGACACATTGCAGCCTGCGACGCGGATCGCCGTTGCGAGCGGATTGACACTGCCCGGTGGGGCAATCGCGAGTTCAACCGTCGGCACGTGGCGGCAACGAGCGTGTCCCGTGACGAACGACGTGCCCGCCGTATTTGCAATCGGCCGCTAGTGCAAGCCAGGCGCGACGCGGAGCGCGCGGATCGCACCCTCGCCGATCGAAGCGCCGAAGCGCTTCGCGAGACGTTCGGCAACGTTTTCGTGACGCGTGTAATCAACCAGTTCTTCAGCCTTGACGACTTCGCGCGCGACGTAGTCGACGTTGCCCAGTTGATCAGCCAATCCCATGTCCACGGCCTGCTGGCCCGTCCAGAACAAGCCGCTGAAAATCTCGGGCGTTTCCTTCAGTCGCTTGCCGCGGCCAGCTCTCACCGCCGCGATGAATTGCTGGTGCACCTGGTCCAGCATCTGCTGCGCGAAGGCCCGTTGCTTGTCGGTCTGCGGACTGAAAGGATCGAGAAAGCCCTTGTTCTCGCCTGCGGTGAGCAGCCGTCGCTCGACGCCCAGTTTGTCCATGAGGCCGGTGAAACCGAAGCCATCCATCAGCACGCCGATCGACCCGACGATGCTCGCCTTGTCGACGTAGATGCGATCCGATGCCGACGCAAGGTAATACGCCGCCGAGGCGCACGACTCCTCGACCACCGCATACACCGGCTTCTTGTATTTGCCCTTCAGCCGCTTGATCTCGTCGTAGATGATGCCGGCCTGCACCGGGCTGCCGCCGGGCGAGTTGATCAGGAGCACGATGCCTTTCGCACCGCTGTCCTCGAAGGCCGCGCGCATCGCGGCCGTCACGGTCTCGGCACTTGCGTCGGAATCCGCTGCAATCTCGCCCTTGATCTCGATGACGGCTGTATGCGGCGTCGATTTATCCGAGCTCGGGCCTGTCTTGTGAAGCAGCGCCCACATCAGGATCGCGAAGAAGAAAAGCCATCCGAGGCTGCGCACCGTCCGCCAGATTCGCGCGTTTCTTTGCTCGGCGAGGGTGGCGAGCATCAGCTTTTCGAACGTTGCGCGCTCCCAACCTGCAGACGCAGCGGCCGAGGGCTGCGGCGTGCCCGGAAATGGTGGAGGCTCGGGCGGGAATTGAGGCGATTGCGGCTCGTCCATCACTCTTCTTTCTTTTCAGAACTCCACAGGCTGGAGGTTGAAGGCAGTATGCCAGTGCACGACACCGTCGTGCTCGCTGAGCTCGATCTTCACGAGGCCGCCGCGGCACGGTCCGCCTGCGCAGGCACCTGTGTCGGGTTCGTAGACGGCGCCGTGCGTGCCGCACAGCAGCCAACGACCGGTGTCGTCGAAAAATCGGTTCGGCTGCCAGTCCATTTCCATCGCCACGTGCGAACAGCGATTCAAATACGCATGCGCGCGGCCTTCGTAACGGATCGCAAAGGCGCGACAAGTCTGCCCGCCGTAGGCAACGTCGAAAGACACGGCTTCGCCGCCACCGACAAGATCGGCGGAATTGCACAGGGCGATTTCCTGATCGCTCACGTGTTGCCTTCTACGCGTTGCCTGCGAGCCAGCGATGGAGGTCGGCCACCGAATGCGCGATGAAAAGCGGGCCGAGCGACTCAAATTCGCCGGGCTCGTGCGCGCCGTAGCTCACACCCACCGACGGGCACCCGGCATTCACGGCCATCTGCAGATCGTGCGTGGTGTCGCCGATCATCAGCGTGCGCTGCGGCTCCGTGCCGAACTCGCGCATCAGCTCTTCGAGCATGCGCGGATGCGGCTTGCCCGCGGTCTCGTCCGCGGTCCGCGAACCGTCGAATACGCCCTTCAGCTGCGACTGACGCAAGGCATCGTCCAGACCACGTCGCGACTTGCCCGTTGCGACTGCAAGCCGGTGATGGCGCTGCTTCAGTTCGTCGAGCATCGGCAACACACCGTCGAAGAGGACGAGATCGTCCTGGTGGTTCGTGTAGTGAAAACGGTAGCGCGCGCCGAGCTCGGGGTATCTGTCCTGCGGAACATCCGGCGCCGCATGCGCAAGCGCCTGCATCAGCCCCATGCCGATGACGTACGCGGCTTCGCGGTCGCTGGGCACGGTGCCGCCGACATCCGCGACGGCACGCTGGATGCAGCGGACGATGATCTGGGTGGAATCGAACAAGGTGCCGTCCCAATCGAAGGCGATCAGGTCAAAGCGGCGCGGTCTCATGGATGAATCTTTCGAGCTCGGGCGGCAAAGGCGCGATGAGTTCGACGCGCTCGCCGCTTGCAGGATGGTTGAACTGTAATCGCCATGCGTGCAGGAACATCCGCTTGAGGCCGTGTTTCTGCAGGGCCTTGTTCAGCTCGAAGTCGCCGTACTTGTCGTCGCCGGCGATTGAATGGCCCGATGCCGCGAGGTGAACGCGTATCTGGTGCGTGCGGCCGGTCTTGATCGTGACTTCGACAAGCGTGAAATTTCCGACCTTGCGCGAGACCTTCACGAGCGAGATGGCACGCATGCCATCCGGATCGTCCTTCGCGACCACCTTCACGCGCCGCTCGCCGTCGGCCTGTAAATACTTGTGCAGCGGCAGGTCGATCACCTTCTTGTTGGCCGGCCACGCGCCATTCACAAGTGCGAGATAAGTCTTGCCGGTCTCGCGATCGCGAAACTGGTCTTGCAACTTCGTGAGCGCCGAGCGCTTCTTCGCGATGAGCAGGATGCCGGAAGTCTCGCGGTCGAGCCGGTGCACGAGCTCGAGCATCTTCGCGGCCGGCCGCGCCTGCCTCAGCTGCTCGATCACGCCGAAGCTCACGCCACTGCCGCCGTGAACGGCAACACCGGCCGGCTTGTCGATAGCGATGAGGTGTTCGTCCTCGAACAAAACCGGGAAGTCGCGCGCAGGCGCAGCACGCGGCTTGTCGGCTGCTGCCGAGACACGCACCGGCGGCACGCGGATCACATCGCCAATCTCGACGCGCGTGTCGGCCGAGGCCCGGCCCTTGTTCACGCGCACCTCGCCGCTGCGGATGATGCGGTAGACATGAGTCTTCGGCACACCCTTCAGCTCGCGGATGAGGAAGTTGTCCAGGCGCTGCCCGGCGGATTCCTCGCCCACTTCGAGCCAATTGACTTGCGCGGTTGCGGCGACGGGATCGTCACCTATAATCCGTTTCACTAGCGTCTGGCTGTAAGTGGTTGATTTGCCTTGGAGTTTATTCCACGCACCGCCGCCTGCCGCGCTGGAAGGTCGATGCTGCTGCGCAAGGAGCGCAGATGAGACCGACACTTTGAATCACCGATACGGAATACCCAGCCTGTGAGCGCCCAAGCGCTTGCCGGCGGATCAAAGCGAGAACACTAGTGTTGTTGGCGTTCCTCATGGCTTGCTGGCGATGGCTCACGATGCCTTCGCCCGTGGCCGCATGGGCGCCTTCCTACCCCCTGCACCGCCCCGCCCTCGCCGCATTGCCGGCGCCGCGCCCGCGGTTCGTCCTTCTCGCCCCCATCCACGTGCCCTGGCAGCGCCGCAGGTCGAGCCCACCGCTCGCCTGATCGCGCCCTCGCGGCCATTCCAGTCGTTTCGAAGCGTCGTTTCCGGCATCGTTGCTCCGTCACGGAGCTGTTGATGTTTGATAAGAAAACGGTGACGCAATGAAGCGGATGCTGATCAACGCCACGCAGGCCGAAGAGCGCCGGCTGGCCATCGTCGACGGGCAAAAGCTCCTCGACTACGAAATCGAGATCGAAGGGCGCGAACAGCGCAAGGGCAATATCTACAAGGCCGTCGTCACGCGCGTCGAGCCGTCCCTCGAAGCCTGCTTCGTCGACTACGGCGAAGACCGCCACGGCTTCCTGCCGTTCAAGGAAATCTCCCGGACCTACTTCCAGGGCAACACGCCTCCCTCGCAAGCCCGTATCAACGAAGTGATCAAGGAAGGCCAGGAACTGCTGGTCCAGGTCGAAAAGGAAGAACGCGGCAACAAGGGCGCGGCCCTCACCACCTATATGTCGCTGGCCGGCCGCTATTGCGTGCTGATGCCGAATACGGCGCGCGGGGGCGGCATTTCGCGCAAGATCACCAACACGTCCGATCGCAAGCGCCTGAAGACGCTCGTGCAGAGCCTGGACGTGCCGCACGGCATGGGCCTGATCGTCCGTACGGCCGGCGCCAAGCGCACCAAGCTGGAGATCAAGCGCGACTATGATTACCTGCTGCGCGTCTGGGAAACCATCCGCGAAACGACGCTGAAATCCAACGCGCCGGCGCTGATCTATGAAGAAGAAGACCTGGTCAAGCGCGCCATCCGCGACCTGTTCGACAAGGATTTCGACGGTGTGCTGGTCGAGGGGGAGGAAGGCTACAAGTCCGCCAAGGACTTCATGCGCATGATCATGCCGTCCCAGGCCAGGAAGATTCAACTCTACAAGGCCAATACGCCCCTTTTCGCGCGTTATGGCGTCGAAGACCTGATCTCGAAAATCTATTCGCCGATCGTGCCTCTGAAATCAGGCGGGTATCTGGTCATCAACCAGGCCGAAGCGCTCGTCGCCA
>DATJJL010000255.1:0-3306 GCA_035492155.1 Ramlibacter sp.
ATCGAGCAGCAGTACGTCTCGGGTCTTGTCACGGCCGGCGAGCGCTACAACAAGGTCGTGGACATCTGGGGCAAGGCCGGCGACGAAGTCTCCAAGGTCATGATGGCCCAGCTCGCGAAGGAAAAGACGATCGATCGCCACGGCAAGGAAGTCGAGCAGGAGTCGTTCAACTCCATCTACATGATGGCCGACTCCGGCGCGCGCGGCTCCGCTGCGCAGATTCGCCAGCTTGCGGGCATGCGCGGCCTGATGGCCAAGCCGGACGGCTCGATCATCGAGACGCCGATCACGGCCAACTTCCGCGAAGGCCTGAACGTGCTGCAGTACTTCATCTCCACCCACGGTGCCCGCAAGGGCCTCGCGGACACGGCGCTGAAGACCGCGAACTCGGGCTACCTCACGCGTCGTCTCGTCGACGTGACGCAGGACCTGGTCGTCATCGAAGTGGACTGCGGCACCCACGACGGCTCGCTGATGCGCGCCATCGTCGAGGGCGGCGAGGTGATCGAATCGCTGCGCGACCGCATCCTGGGTCGTGTCGCCGCCGAAGACGTGCTGCATCCCGAGACCCGTGCGGTCATCGCTGCGGCCGGCTCGATGCTGGACGAAGACGTGATCGAAGAGCTCGAGGCCACGGGCGTGGACGAAGTCAAGGTGCGCACTGCGCTGACTTGCTCGACCCGCTTCGGCCTGTGCGGCAAGTGCTACGGCCGCGACCTCGGCCGCGGCGGCCTCGTGAACGTCGGCGAAGCGGTCGGTGTCATCGCAGCGCAGTCGATCGGCGAGCCCGGCACGCAGCTGACGATGCGCACGTTCCACATCGGTGGTGCGGCGTCGCGTGCGGCGATCGCGTCGAGCGTGGAAGCCAAGTCGTCGGGTGTCGTGGGCTTCAACACCACGATGCGCTACGTGACCAACAGCAAGCGCGAACTCGTGGTCATCGCGCGTTCCGGCGAGATCGTCATCCACGACGAGCACGGCCGCGAGCGCGAGCGCCACAAGGTGCCGTACGGCGCGACGCTGGCGGTGAAGGCCGACCAGCACGTGAAGGCCGGCGTGCACCTCGCCACGTGGGATCCGCTCACCCGACCCATCATCACGGAGTTCGCGGGCACGATCAAATTCGAAGGCGTGGAAGAAGGCCTCACGGTCGCCAAGCAGGTCGACGAAGTCACCGGCCTGTCGACGCTCGTGGTCATCAAGTTCGACCCGAAGCGCAGCGCGAAGGCGTTGCGTCCGCAGGTCAAGCTGATCGACCCGGCCGGCAACGAGGTGAAGATCCCCGGCACCGATCACTCGGTGACGATCGGCTTCCCGGTGGGCTCGCTCATCCAGGTGCGCGATGGCCAGGACGTCGCCGGCGGCGAAGTGCTGGCACGCATCCCGATCGAAGGCCAGAAGACCCGAGACATCACGGGCGGCTTGCCCCGCGTGGCCGAGCTCTTCGAAGCGCGTTCGCCCAAGGACAAGGGCGTGCTCGCAGAGATCACCGGCACCGTGTCGTTCGGCAAGGAGACCAAAGGCAAGATCCGCCTGCAGATCACCGACCCGGAAGGCAAGGTCTGGGAAGACCTCGTGCCGAAGGAAAAGAACATCCTCGTGCACGAAGGCCAGGTGGTGAACAAGGGCGAAGTGGTCGTGGACGGCCCGGCGGATCCGCAGGACATCCTGCGCCTGCTGGGTGCCGAAGAACTCGCGCGCTACATCGTCGACGAAGTGCAGGACGTGTATCGCTTGCAGGGCGTGAAGATCAACGACAAGCACATCGAGGTGATCGTTCGCCAGATGCTGCGCCGTGTCGTGGTCGAGAACCCGGGCGAATCGGCCTACATCGCGGGCGAGCAGGTGGAGCGCTCCGAGATCCTCGATACCAACGACAGGCTGCGTGGCGAGGGCAAGGTGCCCCCGACATACAGCAACCTGCTGCTGGGTATCACGAAGGCGTCGCTGTCCACCGATTCGTTCATCTCCGCCGCGTCGTTCCAGGAAACGACGCGCGTGCTGACCGAAGCCGCGATCATGGGCAAGCGCGACGAGCTTCGCGGCCTGAAGGAAAACGTCATCGTCGGCCGCCTGATCCCCGCGGGCACCGGCATGGCGTACCACCAGGCACGCAAGGTCAAGGACCAGATGGACGAGGCCGAGCGCCGCGCCATCGCCGACGCCGAGGCTGCGGAACTGGCCAGCGCAACCGCCACCGCGACGGAAGGTGCAGCCCCCGAGCACAGCGAAGGCGCACCGACCGAGTAAGGAAAGCCGCGCAAGCGCTTTGACCTAAACTGAACGCCCCGTCCTGTTTGCAGGCGGGGCGTTTTCCTTTACTCGATGCATCGATGACAAGTTCTGTGGTGTTCTGGACGATCGCGGCCGTGCTGATGTTCTGGGCCGTAGGCGCGTACAACCGCCTGATGCGCCTGCGCGCAGAGGCGAACACCGCATTCGTCGCGGTGGAAAACGAACTCGCACGGCAAGTGGAATTCGTGCATCACCAGCTGCCTCCTCCCGAGCCTACGCAACCGGCGCCACTGGATGGCGAGCCGACCTCGTTCTGGTCCGCACTGCATGCGGCGGCGACGCAACTTTCCGCGTCGCTTTCGGTCACGCGCGGCAAGCCGCTCGTGCCGGACAACATCGCCGCGCTTGGCACTGCGCAAAACGTTCTCGAGATGGCGTGGGAGCGCGCCGAGCGAGACGACGCGCACGATCTCGCCGGGCCGCGCCTGCCCGACACCGTGCTGCTGAAACGCAGGCAAATGCTGCTCACCGGACACGCGGCCACCGAAGCATTCAATCAGGCCGTGACCCGCTACAACGACGCCGTCGAACAATTTCCCGCGGTGCTGCTTGCGTGGCTCTTCGGGTTCAAGCCTGCGCAGCCGCTCGCGCATGTGATCGGCACGGCGTTGGCGTGACGGCGCTCTGGCAGCTCCTGCAAGCAGCGTCGCGCATCGTGGGGGACGTGCGCTCCGGCGTTTCCGCGTCGCAAGCCGTGCCGCGCATCGAATCGCAGTTGCGTGCAGGTGCGCAGGCGCTTGCCTTCCACGCGCTGCGTCATCTCGGCCGTGCGCAGGCGATTCGCGCGCTGCTCGCGCGCCGCGTTCCAGCGCCACCCGTTGACGCACTGCTGTGCACCGCGCTTGCGCTGTGCTGGCGCGAGGACGACGCGCCTTACGCGCCTTTCACCCTGGTCGACCAGGCTGTGGAAGCCGCCAAGCGCGACGAACGCACCCGCGCGCAGGCCAACTTCGTCAATGCGTGCCTGCGCCGTTTCCTGCGTGAACGCGATGCGCTCGTCGCCGAGACCGA
>DATJJL010000256.1:0-6320 GCA_035492155.1 Ramlibacter sp.
AGGCCGCCGGGCATGTTCTTGTCGCAGCCGCCGACGACGACCACGCCGTCCATCCACTGGCCTTGCACGCAGGTTTCGATGCAGTCGCTGATGACCTCGCGGCTGACCAGCGAATACTTCATGCCCTCGGTGCCCATCGCCATGCCATCGGAAATCGTCGGCGTGCCGAAGATCTGCGGATTGCCACCCGCTTCGATGATGCCTTGCACGGCGGCGTCGGCGAGCTTTTGCAGGCCGCTGTTGCACGGCGTGATGGTGCTGTGGCCGTTGGCCACGCCGACCATCGGCTTGCCGAAGTCGGATTCCTGGTAGCCCATGCCGTAATACATGGAGCGGTTGGGCGCGCGCGCCTTGCCCTGGGTGATGTTGTCCGAGCGCAGGTGGATGGTTTTCTTTTCCATGGTGGAACAAGTATGCGCTGGGTGGTTTGATTCGTGCCAATCTCTTTTATCGTATCGATTAATATGCAAAACATATGAGTGATGCCGTGATCGAACTGCGCCTGTGGCGGCAATTCCTCGCCGTGGCCGAGGAACTTCACTTCGGCCGCGCGGCAAAGCGCCTGCACATGACCCAGCCGCCGCTCACGCAGGCGATCGCGCTGATGGAAGACCGGCTGGGCGTGCGTCTTTTCGACCGCACGAAGCGCAGCGTGCAGCTCACGGCCGCCGGCGCAGCGCTGGTGCCTCAAGCGCGCGATTTGCTCGCGCGCGCCGCCGCGCTGCCCTCGCATGCGCGCGCCGCTGCGCACGGCGAGATCGGGCGCCTGCGCCTGGCATTCGTTTCGACCGTCGGCTTCGGCCTGCTGCCGCAGTGGGTTCGCGGCTTCCGCGCGCAGCACCCGCAAGTGGAGTTCGACCTCATCGAGGCCACGGGCGATGTGCAGTTGCCGATGCTCGAGCGCGGCGATGCCGATGCGGGCTTCATGATCCATTCGCCGGGCTTCGCGCCCCTTGGCATGCAGCGCCTGCGGGTCGCGCGCGAGTCGCTCGTTCTCGCGATTCCCGAGCAGCACGCGCTCGCACGCAAGCGCGCGCTGCACATCGACGCCGTGCTTGCCGAGCCGCTGGTGATCTTCCCGCGCCGCATCGTTGCGTCACTGCACGACGCGATCTTCGGCCTTTATCACGCGCACGGCCGCACGCCGCGCATCGTGCAGGAGGCAATCCAGATGCAGACCATCGTCAATCTCGTCGCGGCGGGGCTCGGCGTCGCGTGGGTGCCCGACAGCGTGCGCGAGTTCCAGCGATCGAACGTCGTGTATCGCGCGCTCGGCGGCAAGCAAGGCCAACGCGTGCCGGAATGCGAGACGAGCTTCGTGTGGCCAGCGGACCAGCAGCGCAATCCTGCGCTGGAGCGCTTCCTGGTTTTCGCGCGGCAACAGCTTCGCGCGCGATGACCATGAGCTTCTGCGCATAAACGAAAGTCGCAGTCGCGACTCGACATTCACCAGCGAGCTGAAAAAATACGAACACAGTTCGGAAAGATCCCGGCAGACGACAAACATCCGCTCGCCAAGGCGGTCCAGAGTTTCAAGGTCATGATCTTGAGGGTGAATTGGCAAGAACTGTCGTACCGCGAACTGGACTTGCTGCAAAGGGCTGCAGAAGATTTGGGGAGCGACTCTTTTGATGCCGCCCTTTCCTGCGCATGGGACAAAAAGAAGTTGATGGACTCGCTGCCGGACGACAGCCCATGGCCGTGCGAAAACGATTTCAGCGAAAGGCTTGCGAAAGCGGTGGACAACGACGAGCGGTGGACGTACTTCCCCGAAGATCTCTTCCGCTAGGCGACGCCCGCTCGCCATGGATGGGAACGCATCTGGGCCACAATCAAGCCCATGGCATTGATGTACCCCCACATCGACCCGGTCGCGGTTCACCTCGGCCCGATCGCGATCCACTGGTACGGCATCACGTACCTCGCCGCGTTCGGGCTCTTCATGTTCCTCGCCAATCGCAGGCTGCGGCATGAGCCTTATGCGTCGCTAGGCACATGGTCGAGCAAGGACATCGAGGACATGCTCTTCCTCGGCGTGCTCGGTGTCGTCATCGGCGGGCGATTGGGTTACTGCCTTTTCTACAAGCCTGCGTACTACGCCGCGCACCCGCTGGAGATCTTCTACGTATGGCTGGGCGGCATGAGCTTTCACGGCGGCATGCTCGGCGTGATCGTTTCGCAATGGTGGTACGCGCATTCGCGCGGCAAGCCGTTCTGGCAGGTGATGGACTTCATCGCGCCATGCGTGCCGCCGGGGCTCGCGGCGGGGCGCGTTGGCAATTTCATCAACGGCGAGCTGTGGGGCCGCCACACCACGGCCGACTTGCCGTGGGCCATGATCTTTCCGCAAAGCGGCGACAACTTCCCGCGCCATCCTTCGCAGGTCTACCAGTTCCTGGGCGAGGGCATCCTGCTTTTCATTGTGCTCTGGCTGTTCGCGCGCAAGCCGCGGCCCGAGGCGCAGGTCTCCGCGGCTTTCCTCATCGGCTACGGCATCCTGCGTTTCGCGGCCGAGTTCTTCCGCGAGCCCGACGCCCACCTGGAGTGGCTGAAGGACACCACCGGCCTGTCGATGGGCCAATGGTTGTGCATCCCGATGATCCTGGCCGGCATCCTGCTGTGGATGTGGTCCGCGCACCGCGAGACGCAGCCCGTCGCTGCCCGTTCCTAGGTCCAGCGTTCCCGCACCGCTTGCCCCAAACCCGATGCAGGGTTTTCACCAAGCATAATTTTCTATAATTATCGATAATTACGACACACCGGACCACGCGGAATCGCAGAATGCAATTCGCTCCACCCCGGGGAAAGGACGCATGCGCCTCGTGCACAACTCGCTTCACGACGAAGTCGCCTCGCAGCTGCGCGAGCGCATCTTCGCCGGCGAGCTCATGCCCGGCAGCTTCCTCGATGAGGGAAAGCTCGCCGAGCAAATGCAAATCTCGCGCACCCCGCTGCGCGAGGCGCTCAAGGTCCTCACCGTCGAAGGGCTGGTGCGTCACGAGCCGCGCCGAGGCTGCTTCGTCAACGAGGTGACTGAGCAGGATCTCGACGAGATCTTTCCCGTCATTGCCTTGCTCGAAGGCCAGTGCGCGCGCATGGCCGCGGTACACGCCACCGATGCCGATCTCGCCGCGCTCGAGATGCTGCACGACAAATTGCAGCGGCACGCGAAGGCGAAGCGCATCAACGATTACTACATCGCGAATTTCGCGATCCACGAAGCGATCATCCAGCTGGCAAACAATCGCTGGCTCGCGCAGGTGATCGGCGACCTGCGAAAAATCGTCAAGCTCGCGCGGCTGCAGCAGCTGCATGTGCCGGGGCGTCTGGAGCAGAGCCTGTCGGAGCACATGGCCGTGTTCGCGGCTTTGAAGGCGCGCGACCCGGACGGCGCCGAAGCCGCGATGCGCACGCACCTCACCAGGCAGCGCGGCGCGTTGCGCGAGGTGGCGCGCGGCGCGAAGCTCGCCGGCCTGAGAGGTGACGCATGAATGCCATCGTCGGAGACTTGAGAGTGCCTGTCATGCCCACCATCCGTCCGATGAAAGAGCGCCTCAAGGCAACCCTGCGGCGCCACCAGGAGGCCTTGTCGCCGCGCGTGCTGCGCCGCTTCCTCATCGAGCTGCAGGCCGTTGCCGATCCGCACGTGAGCGAGGTGGAAGGTGGCCGGCGCGCGAAAGTGTTCGCCGCGCAGTATGCGAAGGCCACACCCGAAGAGCGGCGCGACTGCTGGCTGCTGATGAGCGAGCAGTTCGCACCCGATCCGGCCGGCGTCAAAGCCGCGCGCGAGCAGCACGCAGCCGCGCAGGGCACGGCCGACGAAGCCCAGGCGGAGATTCGGCTGCGCAAGGCCTTTCACTCGCCCCGCACTCGGCTCTTGCAACGGTTTGCCGTCTTTCCCGAAGGCATGCGCTTTCTCGTCGACATGCGCGCGGAACTGCTCGCGCACCTGAAGAGCGACAAGCGCCTGCTCTCGCTCGACGCGGAACTCGAGCACCTGTTTTCCACCTGGTTCGACGTCGCGTTCCTCGAGCTGCGCCGCATCAGCTGGGATTCGCCCGCGTCGCTCGTCGAAAAACTCATCAAGTACGAAGCTGTGCACGACATCCGCAGCTGGGCCGACGTGAAGAATCGCCTGGACAGCGACCGCCGCTGCTACGGTTTTTTCCATCCGCGGCTGGATGGCGAGCCGCTTATCTTCGTCGAGATCGCGCTGATGGACGACATGGCCGATTCGATCACGCCGCTGCTGGACGAAGGCGCGGCACCGGCCGATCTGGAGAAGGCGACGACGGCGATCTTCTATTCGATCAGCAGCACGCAGAAAGGGCTGCGCGGCGTGAGCTTCGGCGATTCGCTGATCAAGCGGGTGGTCGAAACATTGAAAGCGGAGTTCCCGCGGCTGAAGGTCTTCGCCACGCTGTCGCCCATCCCGGGCTTGCGCGCGTGGGTCGAAAAAAACGCGCCGGCCGAGCTGCTCGAAAAAATCGGCGATCCGCTCGCGCTGTCTGCGAAGTCGCCCGCACGGGCGCAATTGCTGGCATGGGCGTCGCGCTACCTCGCTCGCGAGATGGCGAACGGCAAGCCGATCGATCCTGTCGCTCGATTCCACCTGGGCAACGGCGCACGCATCGAGAGGCTGGATTGGGCTGCCGATCCGTCGCCCAAGGGGTTGAAACAGTCGTGGGGCCTGATGGTCAACTATTTGTACGACATCAAGCGCCTGGACAAGTATCGCGAGATGCTGGCCCAAGGAAAAATCGCGGCCGCATCCGCTGTGACCGCGCTCGCGCAAGACACATAATCACGCTCAACAACGAGGAGACAGCCATGACATTGACCCGACGCGAATTCGTTGCGACCGCAAGCGCGGTCGCCCTGTCCGGCGTAGCGGCCCATGCGCACGCGCAAGGCCGCACGCTGAAGATCTCGCACCAGTTCCCGGGCGGGCAGGGCACCGATTCCGATTTCCGCGATCGCCTCTGCCGCAAGTTCGCGGAAGAAGTCGAGAAGCGCACGAAGGGCTCGCTGAAGGCGACGGTCTATCCGGGCTCATCGCTCATGAAGGTCAACGCGCAGTTCTCCGCGATGCGCAAGGGCGCACTCGACATGAGCCTGGTGCCCATTTCGTATTCGGGCGGCGAAGTGCCGGAGCTCAACATCGGCCTGATGCCCGCGCTCGTCCCGAGCTACGAAGCCGGCGCGCAATGGAAGACGTCCGAGGCCGGCAAGCTGTTGACGAAGGTGCTCGACGAAAAGGGCATCGTGATGGTGAGCTGGGTGTGGCAGGCCGGTGGTGTGGCCAGCCGCAACCGTCCGCTCGTCACGCCCGCCGACGCCAAGGGCCTGAAGGTGCGGGGCGGCAGCCGCGAGATGGACATGATGCTCAAGCAGGCGGGCGCGTCCGTCATCACGCTGCCCTCCAACGAGATCTATGCCGCCATGCAAACCGGCGCGATGGACGCCGCGATGACGTCGAGCACGAGCTTCATCTCGTTCAAGCTCGAGGAGATCGCCAAGCACCTGACCACCGGCCGCGACAAGACCTACTGGTTCATGCTCGAGCCGCTGATCATGTCCAAGCAGGTCTTCGATGGGCTTTCCAAGCCCGAGCGCGACGCGATCATGGACGTCGGCGCCGAGATGGAAAAGTTCGGCACCGAAGCTGCGAAGGCCGACGACCAGCGCGTGGCCGAGGTCTACAGCAAGGCCGGCGCGAAGGTGTACGACGTGAACAACGACGTGCTCAAGCAGTGGCAGGCGATTGCCCGCGACACGGCGTGGAAGGACTACGGCGCAAGGAGCGAGACCTGCGCCGCATTGCTCAAGGCCGCGCAGAAACTGGCCTGATGACGGCCGTCATGGAAACGTCCGCGTCGCTCGCCGCGGACGTCGATCCGCACACGCCGCGGCTGCTCATGCCGCTTGCGCGCGTGCTGTGGTGGCTCAATCGGGGCATGCTGGCGATCGGCATGGTCGGGCTCCTCGTCGCGTCGCTCGTGCTGACGTACAGCGTTCTCTCGCGCTATTTCATGCACGCGTCGACCGACTGGCAGGATGAAGCGGCGGTGTTCTGCCTGGTGGGGGCAACCTTCCTCACCAGCGCATTCGTGCAGCAACTGCGCGGGCACATCGGCATCGAGGCGATCGCGTCGTGGCTGCCGCCCGCGGCCAACCGCATCCGCATGCTCTTCGTGGACGCGCTGTGCGTTGCTTTTTGCGCGCTCTTCGCGTGGAAGTCGTGCACGCTGCTGCGCGATGCGTGGGTCGACAACCAGACGACCTCTTCGTCCTGGGCGCCCCCGCTGTGGATTCCTTAT
>DATJJL010000257.1:0-2905 GCA_035492155.1 Ramlibacter sp.
ATGCCGGCATCGCGACGCAGATCGTCGTGGAGCGCCAGTTGCAGGAGCAAGGCCAGTCGCGCCACGATCTCGGCCGCAAGAACTTCGTCGCCAAGGTGTGGGAGTGGAAGGAGAAATCAGGCAACACGATCACCAGCCAGATGCGCCGCATGGGCGACAGCGTCGACTGGTCCCGCGAGTACTTCACGATGGACGACGGGCTGTCGCGCATCGTGACCGAGACCTTTGTGCGGCTGTACGAGCAAGGCCTTATCTACCGCGGCAAGCGCCTCGTCAATTGGGATCCGGAGCTGAAGACGGCCGTGAGCGACCTGGAAGTCGTGAGCGAAGAGGAAGACGGTTTCCTCTGGCACATCAGTTACCCCTTGGTGGACGGCAGCGGCACGCTCACCGTGGCAACGACCCGGCCGGAAACGATGTTGGGCGACGTCGCGGTGATGGTGCATCCCGAGGACGAGCGCTACCGCCACCTCGTCGGCAAGGAAGTGCGCCTGCCGCTTTGCGACCGCAACATCCCCGTGATTGCCGACGACTACGTCGACAAGGAATTCGGCACCGGCGTCGTGAAGGTCACGCCCGCACACGACGCCAACGACTACGCCGTGGGCCAACGTCACAAGCTGCCGATGATCGGCGTGCTCACGCTAGACGCGAAGATCAACGAGAACGCGCCGGCCAAGTACCAGGGCATGGACCGCTTCGTCGCGCGCAAGGCCGTTGTCGCCGATCTCGAAGCGCAAGGCCTGCTTGTCGAGACGAAGAAGCACAAACTGATGGTGCCGCGCTGCGCTCGCACGGGCCAAGTCGTCGAGCCGATGCTCACGGACCAATGGTTCGTCGCAGTCAGCAAGGTGAGCGACAAGGACCCGACAGGCAAATCGATCGCGCAGAAGGCGATCGACGCCGTGCAATCCGGCGCGGTGAAGTTCGTGCCGGAGAACTGGGTCAACACCTACAACCAGTGGATGAACAATATCCAAGACTGGTGCATCTCGCGCCAGCTCTGGTGGGGTCACCAGATCCCGGCGTGGTACGACGAAGAGGGCAATATCTACGTGGCGCGCAGCGAAGACGAGGCGCGCGCGAAGGCAAAGGGCAAGCAACTTCGCCGCGACGAGGACGTGCTCGACACCTGGTATTCGTCGGCGCTCGTGCCGTTCTCGACGCTGGGCTGGCCCGCACAGACCCAGGAGATGGATCTGTACCTGCCCTCTTCCGTGCTCGTCACCGGCTACGAGATCATCTTCTTCTGGGTCGCGCGCATGATCATGATGACGACCCACTTCACCGGGCGCGTGCCGTTTCGCAACGTGTACATCCACGGCATGGTGCGCGATCACGAAGGCAAGAAGATGTCGAAGTCCGAGGGCAACGTGGTCGACCCGGTGGACCTGATCCAGGGCGCGGACCTCGAAACGCTCGTGCAGAAATCCACCGTCGGCCTGCGCAAACCCGAGACGGCGCCCAAAGTCGCCGCGCGCGTGCGCAAGGAGTATGCGCAAGGCATGCCCGCCTACGGCGCCGACGCGCTGCGCTTCACGATGGCAAGCTACGCGAGCCTGGGCCGCAACATCAACTTCGACACCAAGCGCTGCGAGGGCTACCGCAATTTCTGCAACAAGCTCTGGAACGCATCGCGCTTCGTGCTGATGAACTGCGAGGGCCACGACCTCGCCGAAGCCGGCGCAACGCTCACGCAAGCCGACAAGTGGATCATCTCGCTGCTGCAGCGAACGGAAGCCGATGTCGCGAAGGGCTTCGCGGAATATCGCCTCGACAACGTCGCGAACACTGTTTACCAGTTCGTGTGGGACGAGTTCTGCGACTGGTACCTCGAGATCGCGAAGGTACAGATCCAGAATGGAAACGAGGCGCAGCAGCGTGGCACTCGCCGTACGCTGATCCGCGTGCTCGAAGCCATCCTTCGTCTCGCGCACCCGGTGATCCCCTTCATCACCGAGGAGCTCTGGCAGGTCGTGAAGACAGTCGCCCGCAAGGAAGGCGAATCGATCAGCGTCGCGCCCTATCCCGAGAGCAATGCGGCGGCAATCGATCAGCAAGCCGAAGCGTATGTGGCCAAGCTCAAATCGGTGGTCGACGCTTGCCGCAACCTTCGCGGCGAGATGAACGTGTCGCCGCAGACGAAGCTGCCGCTGTACGTCGCGGCGGAATCGGCGGAAGACAGCGCGTTCATGCGTGAGATCGCTCCTGTGCTGCAGTCGCTTTCGCGCCTGGCCGAGGTGAAGATGTTCGACGACGCGAACTCGTGGGCTGCAGCCGCGCAAGCTGCGCCGGTCGCGGTGGTCGGTGCCACGCGGCTGTGCCTGCACATGGAGATCGACGTCGCCGCGGAGAAGGCTCGCCTCGCGAAGGAAGCCGAGCGGCTGCGCACTGAACTCGCCAAGGCCAACGGCAAGCTCGCGAACGAATCGTTCGTTGCGAAGGCGCCGCCTGCGGTGATCGAGCAGGAGCGCAAGCGCATCGCCGAGTTCACGGCCACTCTGGACAAAGTGCAGGACCAGCTGACGCGATTGAAATAATGCGTCACCCCGGCGAATGCCGGGGTCGATGGCCGCAGAACGAACGCACAGCATCCATCGCCAACAACCCCGGCCTGCGCCGCGGTGACAAACTTAGCGAACGATGAACTGAGGCTTGCCCTCGCCGGCTTCCAGCGGCGGAGGGCTGGAGAGCTGATCCAGTCCGCTCATGCGCGGGCCGGAAAGCGTTTCATGCACACGATGCGCCACATACCAGCTTGCGCGCAGCCTCGATTCGCGCGTGTGCGAGCCGATGCGCGGCGTGAGAAACAGGTTCGACAGCTCGTGCAGCGGGCCGCCCTTCGATGCAAAGCCGGCCTCGGCACCATCGAGCATGCACGCCTCGATGCGGCCGTCGGTGAGCG
>DATJJL010000258.1:0-7305 GCA_035492155.1 Ramlibacter sp.
ACGCAAGCCATTCGCGCGGAAGCTGCCTTGCCCATCGCGTGGGGTCCCGCCGAGCTGTCTCCTGTCCTGGAGAACACCGGAACCTGGTAGCCTGCGGTCGCGCAAGCCGGCGTGTTTATCATGCGCGCATGACAAGCACGTCCTGGCAAGCACGTGCCGGCCACGCCGGCAGCGCGCCGCTGCGATGGCTGGCGGGCTGGTGGCGCATCCTTTTTTTCGGTGCGTCGCTGCTCGTGCTGGCGGCCACGCCTTCGAGCTATTCGCGCGAAACACGCGCCGCGCTCGTGCACCATGTGTACGTGGACACGGCGCCTATCCTGGCGTGGTTCACCACGCTTTGCGCGCTGCTCACGCTCGTCATCACGCGCATCGTGATCGTCACGGCACTCAGCTATGGCCTGTCGCAATACGCGCTCGAGATGGTGATTCGCGTGCTGGTGCTGGAGCTCATCCCGCTCACGGCGGCGCTTTTCGTGTCGCTTCGCTGCACGATTCCCAATGGTGCGGCACTGGCCGCCATGAGGCGCAGCGGCGAATTCGACCGGCTCGCGCGCGGTGGGCGCGACCCCGTGGTCACGCAGGCACTGCCGCGCGCACTGGCCGGCATCTACGCGACCATCACGCTCGCGGCGTTGAGCTGCGTGGTGGCGCTCGTGCTCGCGTACTTCGGCGTGTACGGCTTCACGCTCGCGGGCGTGCCGGCCTACACGCGGGTGTTCGGGCATGTGTTCAATCCGGCGGTGTCGCTCATCTTCGTGCTCAAGACGCTGCTCTTCAGCCTGGCGGTGGCGATCATCCCGATGGCATCGGGCATCTTCGACGTCGAAGGCGGCACCTCGCGCGAGGGAGCGGCGCTGCAAGGGCTCGTGCGCATGTTCGTCGTGCTGCTGGTGCTGGAAGGCGCGTCGCTCGCGGGCAACTATTACTGATGGCACAAGCTCGCAATCTCGAAATCAAGGCGGCGTTGCTGCTCGTCTTCACCGTGCTGCTCGTCGCGGGAGCGGTGCTGTACCTGCTCTATGCGCGCGGCGCGTTCGAGCAGACGCAGCGCGTGGTGCTCGTCACCGACGATGCCGAAGGCGTGGTGGTCGGGATGGACATGACCTTCTCGGGCTTCCCGATCGGGCGGGTGCGCAAGGTCGAGCTCGCCGAGACCGGCAACGTGAAAGTGCTCATCGACGTGCCCGCCAACGACGCGCACTGGCTGCGCACGTCCAGCATCTTCACGATCGTGCGCGGGCTCGTCGGCGGCACCACCATCAAGGCGTACAGCGGCGTTCCGACCGACCCACCGCTGCCGCCCGATGCCGAGCGGCCCGTGCTGCGCGGCGACGCCACGTCGGAACTGCCGCAAGTGCTGTCGGCGGCGAAGGACGTGCTGAACAATGTCGCGGCGATCACCGCTGCGCAAGGCGAACTGCGCGCCACCCTCGGCAACCTGCGTGACTTGAGCGAGCAGCTGAAGTCACGCGACGCACAGAAGGTCACCTCCGCACTCGACCGCACCAATTCCCTGCTTGCGCGGCTCGATTCGATGACCGCCAAAGCCGATACGCAGGTGTTCGGCCCCGACGGTGTGATGAAGGAAGCGCGCGGCACCATCTCGCAACTCAACCAGCTGCTTGCCGAAACGCGCGAGAGCCTGAAGAAAGTCGACGCAGTGCTCCTCGAGGCGCAAGGCATCAGCGCGAACGTGCGCGGCGCCACCACCGACCTGCCAAAACTTCGCGCCGATGTGGAGGCTAACCTCAACAAGATCGAAGGCATGATCGACCAGCTCAATCGCAAGTGGCCGTTTGCGCGGGACACGGAGGTGAAAGTGCCATGAACCTTCGCATCGCGATGTTCGCATCGCTGCTCGTGCTGGCCGCATGCGGCAGCGGGCCGCAAGCGCCCGGCTGGCAGGCGAACGCGCACGACGACTTGCAGCGTTTCGAATCTTCTTACCTTCAGGGCGAGCCGCGTGCCGACAGCGAGTTCGCGCGTGCACGTGACCAGCTCGCGAGCACCGGCCAGCCGATGCTCGTCGCCCGCGCAGAGCTTGCGCGCTGCGCGGTTGCGCTCGCCAGCCTTGTGATGGATCCGTGCGAAGGTTTCGAGCGCCTGCGCCGCGACGCGCCGGCTGCCGAAGTCGCTTACGCCGATTACCTCGCGGGCCGCGTCACACCGGCGGAAGTTGCGCTGCTGCCGCAGCAGCATCGTGCGGTGGCAGGTGGGCGCGAGGACGTCGCTTCGGTGCAGGCGATCGCCGATCCGGTGGCGCGCCTTGTCGCTGCGGGCGTGATGTTCCGCATGGGCCGCGCGTCGCCGCAAGTCGTGCAGCTCGCTGTCGACACGGCGTCGCACGAAGGATGGCGGCGCCCGCTCCTTGCCTGGCTGGGCGTGCAGGCCGAGCGCGCGGAGCACGCGGGTGCGCGTGACGAAGCTGCGCGCATTCGCCGTCGCATGGACCTGGTGAGCAAAGGGCACTGAACCGCCTTGCCGCCCAGCGACATCCCCGCCCGGCTGGATCGATTGCCGTGGTCGCGCTGGCACTGGCGCGTGGTGCTCGCGTTGGGAATCGCATGGGTGCTCGACGGATTGGAGGTGACCATCGTCGGCTCCATCGGCAGCGTGCTGGAGCGCGCGGACACGCTCGCGCTCGATGCGCAGCAGATCGGCTGGGCCGGATCGCTCTACGTCGCGGGCGCGGTCGTCGGCGCGCTGGTGTTCGGGCGTCTCGCGGACAAGCTCGGGCGCAAGCGCCTCTTCCTCGCGACGCTCGCCGTGTACATGGTCGCGACGATCGCCACGGCTTTCAGCACGGGCTTCGTTTCGTTCGCGTTGTGCCGTTTCGCGACCGGCATCGGCATCGGCGGCGAATACGCGGCGATCAACTCGGCGATCGACGAGCTGATTCCCGCCCGCGTTCGCGGCCGCGTGAACCTCGGCATCAACGGCAGCTTCTGGATCGGCGCGGCGCTTGGTGCGCTGATGGCGCTGGTGCTGCTCGACGCGCGCGTGCTCGGCCCGCAGCTTGGCTGGCGTGCGGGCTTTCTCCTGGGTGCGGCGCTCTCGGTGGCGATCCTCGCCGTCAGGCGCAACGTGCCGGAGAGTCCGCGCTGGCTGCTCGCGCACGGGCGCGAGGCCGAAGCGCAGCGCATCGTGGCGGACATCGAGCAGGAAGTGCGCGCCGGGTATGGCGCCGAATTGCCGGCGCCTTCGCACACGAGCGTCTCGTTGGCGCGCAATGCATCACCGACGCTGCGCGACGTGGCGCACGTGCTCCTGCGGAAGTATCCGAAACGCAGCACGGTCGTGCTCGCGCTGATGATCTCGCAGGCGTTCTTCTATAACGCGATCTTCTTCACGTATGCCCTCGTGCTCACACGCTTCTTCGCTGTCGATGCGACTCGCGTCGCGCTGTTCATCTTTCCTTTCGCAGCGGGCAATGTGCTCGGCCCATTGGTGCTCGGTCCGCTGTTCGACCGCATCGGCCGTCGGCGGATGATCGCGGCGACGTATGCGCTGTCCGGCGTGACGTTGCTCGCCACGGGCGTCGCTTTCGTGGACGGCATGCTCGATGCCGTGACGATGACGCTCGCATGGTCCGCCGTGTTCTTTCTCGCGTCGGCTGCGGCGAGCTCTGCGTATCTCACCGTGAGCGAAGTGTTCCCGCTCGAGATGCGCGCCGTGGCGATCTCGATCTTCTACGCCGTGGGCACCGCCATCGGCGGCTTCGCAGCGCCCGCGATGTTCGGCGCACTGATCGCAACCGGCAGCCGCGCGAACGTGTTCGCGGGCTACGCTTTCGGCGCGGTGCTCGTCATCGCCGCTGCGGCCGTCGCATGGCGCTGGGCCGTGGACGCAGAGCGCAAACCGCTGGAGGAAATCGCACCGCCGCTGGGATCGTGAGGCGCGCTTGCGCGGCGTATGCTTCGTGCATGTACGCCGCTCTGATCACCGCCGCTCTCTTCGCACTTCCCGCCATCGCCGGGGCGCAGACGATGCAGGAGCATGTTCATGGCCACGCGCACGAAGTCATGCCTTTCGACCTGGCGAAGACGGTGCACGTCTTTCGCATGACCGAAGACGGCGGCACGCAGCAGGTCGTCGTGCGAAGCAGTCCGCCGGATGACGGTCAGGTGCAGATGATCCAGCAGCATCTCATGATGGAAGCCGCCGAATTCCAGAAGGGCAACTTCGCGGACCCTGCCCACCTGCACGGCGCGGCGATGCCGGGCCTCAAAGAGATGCGCGCGGGCGCAGCGCGCATGCAGATCACCTACGCCGCGCTACCCAACGGCGGCGAGATCCGGTTCCACTCGAAGGACATCAAATTGGTGACCGCCGTGCACCGCTGGTTCGGCGCGCAACTGTCGGAGCATGGGGCGGACGCGCGCGCTGAATAGGCTTGCGCGCTAGAGGCGCTTGGACATCTCGTTCGTCGCGCCCCAGCCCATTTGCTCGTAAAGCGGCCGGCCCGCATCGCTCGCGTGCAGCACGATGTATTGAACTTCGCGCCGCCGGAATTCGTCTTCGGCAGCGGCCATGAGCGAACGCGCGCAACCGCGTCCCCGGAAAGCCGGATCGACGTACACATTCAAGACGTAGCCGCGCCGGTTCTGCTGCGGATGGAAAAAGTGCGGCGGCCAGTCCATCTCCAAGAGGCCCACGCCGCCGATCGGCGTGTCGCCGCTTTGCGCAACGAACCCGAAGTAGTGACCGGAGGCGAGCTTCCCGGCGAGCCACTCGCGGCCGGGAGCGCGCATCTGCGCGACGACTTCCGCCGGGCGGCCCACTTCGAGGAACATCGCTTCGCGGTGAAACAGGATCAGGTCAAGGTCGGCGGCAGTCAGCGCGCGCAATTTCCAGTCGGAGTTCATCCTTGCATTCTGCGAACGGTCGACCATCCGCAGTGATGCAGAGTTGTCATCGCATTGATGCGTCGGACGTCCACGTCGTGTGGAACTTGCCCGGCCGGTCGAGACGCTGGTAGGTGTGCGCGCCGAAGTAGTCGCGCTGCGCGGCCAGCAAATTGGCGGGCAGGCGCTGCGCGCGATAGGCGTCGTAGTACGAGAGGGCACTCATGAAAGCGGGTACGGGCACGCCATGCATCGCCGCCGTCGCAACCACTTCGCGCAATGCCGAGTGCGATTCGTTCATCACGCCGGTGAAGTGCGGATCCATCAGCAGGTTCGCGAGCTTCGGATCTCTGGCATACGCTCGCCGGATGTCCTCCAGCAATCTTGCGCGGATGATGCAGCCGGCGCGCCACGTGGCGGCGATCGTGCCGAAGGGAAGCTGCCACGCGTATTCCTTGTCGGCGGCGGCAAGCAACTGGAAGCCCTGCGCGTACGCACAGATCTTCGCGGCGAGCAGGGCGCGTTCAATCTTTGCGATGAATGCGTCGCGGTCGCCATCGAACGCGAGCTTCGGCCCCGTCAGCACGCCTGAAGCAGCGGCGCGCTCGGCACGAACGGCGCTTACGGTGCGCGCGAACACGGCTTCGGCGATCGTGGGTGCGGTGACGCCAAGATCGAGCGCCACCTGGCTCGCCCACTTGCCGGTGCCCTTCTGCTCGGCGGTGTCGACGATCGCATCGACCAGCGGCTCGCCGGTCTCTTCATCGGTGCGCGCGAGGATCTCCGCGGTGATGCCCACGAGATAACTGTTCAGCTCGCCCTCGTTCCATCGCGCAAAGACCTTGCTCATCTCGCTTGGCGCGAGGCCGGGCAGCTCACGCATCAGGAAGTACGCCTCGCACAGCAGCTGCATGTCGGCGTACTCGATGCCGTTGTGCACCATCTTGACGTAGTGCCCCGCGCCTGCCGGGCCCATCCAGTCGCAGCAGGGCGTGCCATCGTCCGCGCGTGCCGCGATCGCCTGCAGCATCGGGCGGATGCGTGGCCACGCATCTGCGTCGCCGCCCGGCATGATCGCCGGCCCGCGCAGCGCGCCCTCCTCGCCGCCGCTCACACCTGCGCCCACATAGAGGATGCCCGTGCCCTCGACCTCGACCATGCGCCGCGCCGTGTCGTCGAAGCGCGTGTTGCCACCGTCGATCACGATGTCGCCCGCGGAAAGCAGTGGCACGAGGACCTTCAGCACGTCGTCGACGGGCTTGCCTGCGGGAACCATCACGAGGAGCACGCGCGGTGTCGCGAGCCCCGCGACGAGCTCCTGCATCGAGCGTGGTGCCGTCGCACTCGTGCGCTGTGCGAAGCGCTCCCGCTTGGCGGGGTCGATGTCGAACCCGCTCACCGAGAAACCGTGGCTGCAAAAATTAAGCGCAAGGTTTTCGCCCATGACGCCCAGGCCCACGAGGGCGATGTCGGCCGGTTGCTGCGCGGGACTGCTCATGCGCGGATTGTCGCGCACCTGAAGTGCTTCACGAATCTTTGCGAACCCTTTGCACGAACCGGTCCGCGCGGCCCGGGTGCGAAGCGTTTCCAGCAGTGGGCCCATCCAAACCAATCGACCAACAGGAGCCATCCATGAACACGAAGATCATGAAGAAGCAAATCGTCCTCGCTGCGCTTGCGCTCGCATCGGCGGCGTCCTTCGCGCAAGGCACGAACACGCCGCGCATCGACCAGCGCGAGGTGAAGCAGCAGGAGCGCATCACGCAAGGCGTCGCCTCCGGTCAGCTCACCCCCGCCGAGACGGCGCGCCTGGATGCGCAGCAGGCACGCATCGAAAAGACCGAAGCCAAAGCGAAGAGCGACGGCGTCGTCACAGCCAAGGAGCGCGCACATCTCACGAAGATGCAGAACCACGCGAGCCGCCACATCCGCCGCCAGAAGCACGACGCGCAGCACTCGTGATGCGCATCAGCGCCGGCGCTCGCTGGGCGTGCGAAACGTGATCGAGTAGCGCAGCGTGGGCGTCGGCGCCACGCTGTGCTGCCACTCCCAACGCGCCGCCCCGCGCAGCAGGTAGATCGAGCGCGGTTGCACGGTGAATTTGAGGATGTCCGCCTTCTTCGGCGAGTGCGTCGATGTGTGCGGCGGGTAAGGGCGAAAGCGCATCACCGCATCGGACAGCAGCGACACGCCCACGACATCCTCGAAATCCGGCACGTCGCGATGCCAGCCGAGCGGCGTGCCTTCGCTGTATTCGGCGACGAGCACCTGCGTGAAGACGTCCGGCGTCACACCCAGCCATGTCGCGACTTTGTCGCGCAATGGATCGAGCTCGGGAGGAATCGGCGGCCCTTCGTCGAGACGATTGCGAACGTAGTCGTACTTGCCGCCGAAGCTGACCACACGGCGCTTGGCCGTGTAGCCCTTGTAGTTCATCTCCTTGAGCGGCAGTGATTGCGCG
>DATJJL010000259.1:0-7290 GCA_035492155.1 Ramlibacter sp.
GGGAAGCCGTAGCCCGTGATGTAGGTGATGTCGATGTCGCTCGCCTTCGACGCGATGCCGTCTTCGAGAATGCGCGCGCCTTCGTTCACCAGCGCGAACACCAGGCGCTGCACGATCTCCTCGTCGCTGATCTTGCGCGGCTCGATGCTCAGCTCTTTGCGGTGCTGCACGATCATCTCTTCGACCAGCTTCGACGGGATCGCATCGCGCTTGCCTTCCTTGTAGTCGTACCAGCCCGCGCCTGTTTTCTGACCGAAGCGGCCCAGCTCGCACAGCTTGTCGGCCGTGCGGCTGTAAAGCATGTTCGGACGCTCGACGCTGCGGCGCTTGCGAATCGCCCAGCCGATGTCGTTGCCCGCGAGGTCGCCCATGCGGAACGGACCCATCGCGAAACCGAATTTTTCGATGGCCTTGTCGACCTGCTGCGGCGTCGCGCCTTCGTCCAGCAGGAAGCCAGCTTGCCGGCTGTACTGCTCGATCATGCGGTTGCCGATGAAGCCGTCGCACACGCCTGCGACGACCGCAGTCTTCTTGATCTTCTTGGCGACAGTCATCACGGTGGCGAGCACGTCCTTCGCCGTCTTTTCGCCGCGCACGACTTCGAGCAGCTTCATCACGTTGGCCGGGCTGAAGAAGTGCATGCCGACCACGTCCTGCGGACGCTTGGTGAAGGAAGCAATTTTGTTCACGTCCAGCGTCGAAGTGTTCGACGCGAGGATCGCCCCGGGCTTCGCAACGCTGTCGAGCGTCTCGAAGACCTTCTGCTTCACGCCCATCTCTTCGAACACCGCTTCGATGACCATGTCGGCGTCCTTCAGGGCGTCGTAGGTCAGCGTCGTCTTGAGCAAGGCCATGCGCTGCTCATACTTGTCCTGCTTGAGCTTGCCCTTCTTGATCTGCGCCTCGTAGTTCTTGCGGATGGTCGCGACGCCGCGGTCCAGCGCTTCCTGCTTCATCTCCAGCATCGTCACAGGGATGCCCGCGTTCAGGAAGTTCATCGTGATGCCGCCGCCCATCGTGCCTGCACCGATCACGCCCACTGTCTTGATCTCGCGCCTTTGCGTGTCTTCCGGCACGTCGGGGATCTTCGACGCCGCACGCTCGGCCATGAAGAGGTGACGCAGCGCCTTCGATTCGGGCGTGAGCATCAGGTTCATGAAGATCACGCGCTCTTCGGCCAATGCCTGGTCGAACTTCATCTTCGTCGCGTTCTCGACGGCGTCGACGCACTTCTCGGGGGCGGGCAGGTTCTTGGCCATGCCCTTGACCATGTTGCGCGCGAACTGGAAGTACGCGTCGCCTTGCGGATGCTTGCACGGCAGGTCGCGCACGCGCGGCAGTGGGCGCTTGTCGGCAACGGAACGCGCGAAGGCCAGCGCCTCTTCGCCCAGCGACTGCGCCGACGAGGCCATCTTGTCGAAGAGCTTCTGTCCCGGCGCCTGCGCGAGCATTTCGCTGGGCACGGCCTCGCCGCTCACGATCATGTTCAGCGCGTGCTCCACGCCGATGGCGCGCGGCAGGCGCACGGTGCCGCCCGCACCGGGGATGAGGCCCAGCTTCACCTCGGGCAGCGCCACCTGGCAGCCGGGCGCAGCAATGCGGTAGTGGCAGCCCAGCGCGAGTTCGAGGCCGCCGCCCATGCACACCGAGTGCACGGCCGCGACAACGGGCTTCGGCGAATTTTCCACCGCAAGAATCACCGACAGCAGGTTCGGCTCCATGCCGGCCTTGGGCGTGTTGAATTCCTTGATGTCCGCGCCGCCCGAGAAGGCTTTGCCGGCGCCCGTGATGACGATGGCCTTGACGGCCGGATCGGCATTGGCCTTGTCCAGTCCTTCGGTGATGCCCGTGCGCGTGGCATAGCCGAGCCCGTTGACGGGCGGGTTGTTCATCGTGATGACGGCGACGTCGCCCTGGACCTTGTATTCAGCGGTCATACCGGTTCCTTGAAAAAGGGGAGAGGAAAAGAAAAGTACGGTCGTTCGATTCGGCGATTCTAGGGGGAGCATGCTGCACTGCAATCGGGATTTGTCGCAGGAGGGACAAAGCCGGCGGAACCGGCTGAGCTGCGACGTCACTCAGCGCCATGGACTTCAACGGCGTTCGCGGCACGACAGTGCGTGCCTTGCCCACCCCCTCGCAGGACGCAGCACAAGGCGAAGCCGTGCGCCAAGAGCAGCCGATAGACGTTTGGCGCAGTCGTCTGACCGGTCCGGGCTTCAGGGACATCGAGACGAACGAGGTTCCGGATGAGCATGCGCAGGGTGTCGCCGAGCTTTGCCTCGAACTTGCCGCCGGCCATCATGCCAATGCGGCAAAGCGCGTGCTGTCGATGAACGCCAATGTCAGGGCGCACGCGATGGCCTTGCTCAAGGCCGAGCCGCCGCGCGACGCCGACCAGCAAAGCGGCCTGGCCCTGTGCATCCTCGATGCGGGATATCCGATTCCTCTGGGCGACGACCTTGCGGATGCGGTGACCCTGGTCGTGCAGGGGCGCGATGAGTGGGAGGAAGATCATTGGGCAATGAAGGCGGCGAAGTTCGAGCCTTCGTTGTCGGATCCTCCAGATCCGACGTTCTGCCCGCCGGACTACCTGGGCAACCCGCCGAAGTACCAGGGCAAGGGATTGCCGCATTACTACGACGACCCGAAATACTCGCTCGACAACCTGAACGGGCTGATCACGCCCACGGGCCTCGCCGATGAGCGATCCGAAGAAAACCTGGTTTGCAAGCAGCTGCAAAAAGGCGCGGACGAATTCGGAAAAGACTTCCTGACGCTGCCGCTGGAACAAGGCGCCAACGCCGCGGGTCTCGATCGCGAGCAGCTGACACAGGCCGACGAGCAAGAGATTCGCGAAACGTTCGGCGTCAACTTCGAGCAGGAGCATTTCGGCGCACTGCTGCGCGAGCTGTGCCGCGACTTGCCCATAGGCGTGGAGCGCAGTTTTCGCGTGGGCTTTCGCAAGAACGAGGGGCACGTGATGCGTGTCTTGCTCAAGAGGGAGCCCGCTACAGACGAACACCCGCAAGGTGTGATCAGCGTGCAGATGTACGAGCCCAGCGTGACGCGGAACCGGATTCACATGAAGGTCTTGCCGGAGCGGCTTGCCTTTCTGCACTGGGACCAGTTCGACGTCAAGCACAAGCGAGAGCGCGGCGATGCCAGGGTTCTCAATCTCCGCGTTCGCGACAGAAAAATTGCCGCGGAGTGCGCAGGCAAATTCGTCTCGCCAACTCACGGAGCGCGCGTGGCCGGCCTTTCGCAAGCCCTGGCCATCGGTGACCACAAGCTGGTGGAATCCCTCCTGCAAGAGCTGGCGGGCGACCCGGCTGGATCCTTCACCGACGACGAAATCGCCGATCTCGAAGGCGGTTTGACATGGGCGATTCAAGGCAGAGACGTGGAAGGCATCGAGCTATTCATGAACGGGCTGGGCAACCTTCGACTGTCGCCCGAGCAAATGGCGCGGATCGCGATGGCGAGAGGACGCGACGGGAAGATGTCGCTTGCCCAGGCATTGAACAACGGGCACGACCCCGGCGCACGCCGAACGGTGATGGCTTTCGTGGACGGCCTTCGTGCACTGCGTCTCGGGCCTGAGCAGATCGCCGATATCTTTTGCGCCGAAGGCGCCTCGAACCCGCCGCTTCTGTCCTGCATTGCAGACGCGTCCTTGCCGGACGAATTCGGCCGGCGCCCACCTCACCTGCTGCCAACCCTTATTTCCGCATTGAAGGATCTCGGACTCGAAGCCGCCGATGTCCTTCGGATCGTGAACAGGCCGAACAAGGAACTGCTTCCAGCGTTGATGGCGAACGGCGACTGGGTCGGAGTGACGCGGTTGATGAGGGCGTCGAGGCAATTGGATGCACCTGACGAATTCGTCGCGGCCTGCGTTGTGCGCGTGATCGCGCTGGGTTTTCAGATGGACCAGCTTCTCGGCACGATCGCGGCGGAGCGGATCTCCTCCGACCTCATCGTCCAACGCTGGATCGGCCCGGACAAAGACGGTAGATATCCGCTGCGGCTATTGATCGAAGTTGCAAGTCCCCCAGCGCTCGACGCGCTGTCGCGAACCATCGAATACCTCACGCGCGACTTGAAGGTGACGGACAGGAAAAACTTCCTGCAAGCACTCGAAGCGGCCGATGGCGGCAGCACATTCTTCGGTCAACCCAAGTCCGAGAAGATGAAGACGCTGAAGAAGCGCGATCCCGACGCCTACCGTCGGTACAAGGAAGCGAAGGCGGCGTTGCGCGGCTGATCGACATTACGCTGACCTTTGTCAATCGGTCTTTCCACCTGCCCGAAGCCATACGAAGGCATGTTGCGCACGGCGCCCGCTCCCTCCAATGCTACGGCTCCCGATCAAAACCGAATCAGGAGGAAATCCGTGTCCACTGTCGAACTCATCCGCAACGAAGTCGCGCAACCATTTGCATTCCCTCACTCGTCCGCCCTTCCTGCCGACGAACTCTCGATAGAAGTGTTGCCCACCGCAGAAAGCCGACGAACGATCGAGCCGTTGCGCCGGTTTGCCGACTTCGGTTCCGAATACGAGCTCGATCCCGGGATGGCAGATCTCGAAGAGCGAAAAGACGAGCTCGGCATCGTCATGGCGATTTCCCGATACCGCGAGACGATAGCCACCATTCGCTTCATTCCCACAGGCCACGGGCTGACGCTGACAGAGCGCTTTTGGGGGCACTCGATCAGCGATCCCGAGATTCTTGGCGCCGGCAGCTGGGAAGTCGGGCGACTCGTGATGGCGCCGGAACAGCGCACCAGCGATCTCCTGCCGCGCTGCATGTCGATGTCATTGCGCGAGTTGCTTCGCACCGCCCATGTCCGGCACTTCCACGCGTCGTGCCTGGTGCGGATGACCCGCCTCTACCGGCGATTCGGCTTCGGCACTCACTGCGTGTTCGAAGGCGCCGGCAAGGAATGCGCACTGATCCACGGCCCGGTCGAACGAGTGGCGGTGGCCCTGAAGGTGCCGCTCGAGGGGCAGTTCACGATGCTGCAGTAACGCTGAAGATGAAAAAGACCATCGCGGCCTTGTACGAGCGATATTGCGCGCACCACGACATGGATCGTCCGTTGCTCGAATGGCTCGGGGCAGTCGGCTGTATCGCATTCCCGCTCTTCTATCTCCTCAGGCAAACCGCCGCCCTTCCGGAGCTTTACGACGACCTGGCGCTGCGCTGGGTGGCATCCGCTCTTTGTCTTGGGCTCGCATTGAGGCGCAGGTGGCCGAGGAAATTCGCGCGCTTCTATCTGGCCTATTCGTACGCAGCCCTTTTCTTCTCGCTGTCGTTCCTCTTGTCCTTCACCATGCTGGAGAACCAGGGAGGCACGCCTTCCGTCGTCAACATGGTGATGTCCGCGATCATCATCATCATGTTCGCCGACTGGCGCAATGCGATCGTCATGCTCGTCGGCGGCTACGTTGCCAGCATTCTCGTGTACGTCGCCAGGACGGCGCACCCGCACATCCCACACGCATTCGTGATTTCCGCAGCGGGGTCGGTGCTTGTGGTCATTGCCGGCGCGCTGTCCCACTTTGGACAAAAGCGCGCTGAAATCGGGCGCATGCAGCGACTCTATGCAGGACTTGCAGGCTCGATTGCCCACGAGATGCGGTCCCCGCTTGCCCAGGTGCAATACGCGCTGGACATCATTCGCGAGCGAGCGACGTCAGACCCCGACCTTTTGGAGTTCGTCATGCTCGGCCAGCGCGCTGTCCGGCGCGGCATGCAAGGCATCGACCTGACGCTGAACCAATTGAAAGAGCGCACGACCGATGCCATTTGCTTTCGCGAACTGTCCGCCGCGGAGAGCGTGCGGAATGCAGTCGAGGAGTTTGCATACGAATCGCCCGCGAATCGTGCAAATGTGGACGTGCAGATCGATCGCGACTTCATGTTTCGCGGCGACGAAACCACATTGCTTCTGGTTCTCTTCAATCTGCTGAAGAACGCGCTTTACTTCTTGCCCCTGTCGTCGAGCGCCCGCGTGACGTTGCGGGTCGAGACTGTTCCATGTCATCGCATCGTGGTGCGCGACACAGGCCCGGGGATCTCGGCGGAATTGCAGGAGCGCCTCTTCGAGGAATTTCAGACCGCCGGCAAAGCCGACGGAACCGGATTGGGGCTCGCGTTTTGCAAGCGAGCGATGCGAAGCTTTGGCGGCGACATAACATGCGTCTCTCGCCCCGAGCCGTTCACTGAATTCATCCTGAGTTTCCCGCCGCTGCGTTCGGAGATCGAGCTCCCGAAACGGGCAGAACAAGCCCTGGCGTGCACGGCCGCGCCCAAAGACTCTTCCTTGGATGGCTGCCGCGTCCTTGTTGTCGACGACAGCGCGATCAATCGGAAGATCGCGAGGGCCAGGTTGGCCGGGCTGGGCGCCCATGTTGCCGAAGCGTCGCATGCGGCAGAAGCATTGCGATCGCTGCGCGAAGGCTCACACGCGGACGTCATCCTGATGGACATGAACATGCCCGGCATGAGCGGAGTCGAAGCAACCCGCGTCCTGCGAAAGCTTCAGGGCCCCGTGGCACGCACGCCGGTCATCATTCTTACGGCGGACCCCACCGCATCGGCCCGACAGAATGCATTCGCCGCCGGAGCAAATTCGTTCCTCGTGAAACCGTTGGAACCCGACCCACTCCGCACTGAATTGATGAAGCTCCTTGTGCACGAAGCGGACCATACCTCGTCACGCTCGCTGCAAGCGTAGTGACGCGATCTTGGTCACTAGCGGCTACGCGGCCTTCGCCGCTCCGGCGTCCACCTTCGCGCAAAAATCTTCCATCTTGGCGACTTCCATTCCAAGAGCAGGATTGGCGTTCCTGCGGAGCACATCCTTGCAAGCATCGATCAGGCAACTCTTGAAGATTGCAGCCGCAAACACTTGCGCGTTCCCATTGTTCTTGCCCTTGATCGGCCGCTGCAATGACCACGCCATCATGCACAGATCGGTGGGACCGTTGATTGCGTCGGCCTGTGCAGCCCTGACCACCACGCCAAACCTGAGAGCCAGGTCTTCGCTTGCCACGCCATCCTTGAATTCCTGAAGCACGCCACTGACGACGTACTTGTGCATTCCGGTGATCAGAGAATCGACCGACTCCGTTGGATGCGCAGCCGCGTAGGCGGCAACCATGGGAATGAAGTGACTCGCAAACATTTTTCCGGCCGCGCGCACGGAATTGTTCGCAAGCGGGCGAGCCGCATCGGCAAAGGCACTGATCACGTCGCGCAGTGGGGAAAAATCGGCGGCGCT
>DATJJL010000260.1:0-20855 GCA_035492155.1 Ramlibacter sp.
AGCAGCGCGTCGTGCAGCGCGCGCAGTCTCGCAGGCTTGGGCAGCATGCGTTCGTGCGGACCGCGCGCCACCTGCCATCCGGGCCCGGGCGGCGCGATGACGAGCGTGGGCATCTTCATCGCAGCGATCATGCGATCGATCTCTTCGGCAAGCGGCAGTCCGTCGATCACGGCGGCATCGACGGTCGTCTCGCGCAAGCGCACGCGCGCGTCGGGCGCCGACGCCGCCGTGAACACCCGCATGCCGAAGAGCGCAATACGTGCGGCAAGCATGTCGCGTTGCGATGCATTGGCTGCCGCCACCAGTACCGCGCGGCCGGCAAGCGTCGGGGACGGCTTGAACGGCTGCAGTTCGCGCGCAGGTTGAAGCGGCAGCTCGAAGTGGAAATCGGACCCTGCGCCCTGCGTCGATTCGACCCAGATCCGCCCGCCCATCAGCTCGACAAGGCGCCGGCTGATCGCCAGGCCCAAAGCCGTGCTGCCGGTCGCATGAAAAAGTTTGTCGATGCGTTCCGGCGCAATGCCCACGCCCGTGTCGCGCACAGTCGCGTGCAGCATCACGCGTGCGTCGACCGCCTCGCGGCTTTCCAGCGTCACGACCACTTCGCCCTGGTTCGTGAACTTCACGGCATTGCCCACGAGGTTCATGAACACCTGCCGCAGCCGCGCCGGGTCGCCCACGATTGCGGCGGGCACACCCTGGCGCACATGGCACGCGAGCTCCACGCGTTTCGCTGCCGCAGCGGCGCCGAGCGAGTCGAGCACGCCTTCCACGCAGTCGAGCAGGTCCACACTGGTGCGATCGAGCACCAGGTGCCCCGACTCCATCTTCGACAGATCGAGGATGCCCTCCACGAAAGTGCACAGCTCGCTGCTTTTCGCGCGGATCGTGTCGGCGAGTTCGCGCTGCCTCGCATCCAGGCGAGTTGCGAGCAGCGATTCGCTCTTGTTCACGACCTCTTCGACCGGCGCGCGGATTTCGTGGCTCACGTTCGCGAGGAATTCGGCCTTCGCGTGTTCGGCCGCTTGCGCAGCTTCCTTCGATGCGATGAGCGCTTCTTCCGCACGTTTGCGCTGCGTGATGTCGCGCGCGATACCGAGCAGGCCCAGGCACGCGCCCGATTCGTCGCGGATCGCCACCTTGACGACTTCGACGTAGCGCGGCCCGGGCCCTTGATCGGCTCGCTCCTCCTCGAACCGCAGCGGCTCGTCCATGGCCATCGCCTTGAGATCGGTCACGCGCTGCCGGTCGCCGATTTCCTTGCCGAACACTTCGTGAGCGGTGCGACCGACGATGTCTTCCTCACGCTTGCCGAAGTGGCGCCAGTGCGCCGGGTTCGACATCAGGTAGACGCCGTCGATATCCTTGAGCCACACGCGATCGGGGATGTTGCTGACCACGGCCCGCAGCTGCGCCTCCTTGCGCGCAAGTGCGTCCTGCGCCGCCACATGGTCCGTCATGTCGGTGTAGGTGCGCACCACGCCGCCGTCGGGCAGCGGGCGCGTGAGGACCTCGAGCGAGCGCCCGTCGCGCGTGCGCCGCATGTAGGTCACCGGTCCGTGGATCGGCTTGATGTTGTTCGCGACGTAGTGCCGAGCCGAAGCCTCCACCGCGCCGAAGTCCTCGCCGAAATCGCCCCGCGCCATCTGCAAGTGCAAGAGCTGCTCCAACGTCGGCTTCGTCGCAAGCAAGTCCTCCTTGAAGCCGATCAGCTCCTGGAACCGCCGGTTGCTCATCACGATGCGATCCTCGGCATCGAACGCGGCAATGCCCTGCTCCATGTTGTCCAGGGCGATGCGAAGTGCGCGCGATTTTTCTGCCAGCGCGTGCTGTGCATCGACATACGCCGTGACGTCGGAGAAGGTGCGAACGATGCCGCCGTCGGGCAGCTTCTGCGTCGAGACCTCGATGACCTTCCCCGTGCTCGTGCGCCGCAGGTAACGGCCCGCCGTGGCATGCAGGTCCATCGAGGTGACCTGGTCGCCGATCTTCGTCAGTGCCTGGAGTTCGCGCTCGAGCGCCGGTTCGCCGTCGACGGTGAAATCGCCGCGCGCGACCTGGAAGCGGATCACCTCGTCGATGTGCGGCTGCCGCGCCAGCAGCTCCTCCGGCAGGTCCAGCACCTCGAGCACCGCACGGTTATAGAGGACGACGCGGCCGTGCACATCGACCTTCGTGAGCCCGCGGCCCGCATGGTCCAGCGTGAGCTTGAGGGCCTGCTGCGCACGCACGCGGTCGGTGACGTCCTCCACGGTGCCTTCGTGATAGAGGATCTTGCCCTTTGCGTCGCGCACCAGATGCGCGTTCTCGCTGATCCAGAAGGTCTCGCCCGTGCCATGGCGCCGCATCTCGGAGACGAAGTCGCGCAACGAGCCGCTGCGTTCGAGCTCCGCGCGAAACTGATCGCGTCGCTTCGGGTCGACATACCACCCCTCCGACACTGTTTTGGCGTGCGAGAGCATCTGCGCCTCGGTCTTGAAGCCGAAAATGCGAACCATCGCCTTGTTCGCGCGCAACTGACGGCTTCCCGGATCGGTGCGATACACACCGATGGGCAGCAGCTCGAACAGGGTCGAGAAGTCGTCGTCTTTCCAGGCCATCCGGATCTCTTTATATATCCGGTTACATGATTGTGTTCCTAGGCTTTGCGCTCCTGGGATTTGCGGCGACGCGCCGGCGTGGCGCGTGGCGTTTCGAACGGCAGCCGCGTATCCGACTTGATCTCCTTGAGAACCACGCTCGAGCGCACGTGCGTGACGCCCGGCATCTTGAACAGGCGCTCGTGCAGGAAGCTCTCGTACGCCTTGATGTCGGGCACGAGCACCTTGATCACGTAGTCGGCCTGCCCCGTGGTCGCATAACAACTCACGATCTGCGGGCACGCGGCAGCTTCGCGCTCGAAGCGGCGCACGTCGTCCTCGTTGTGCCGCGTGAGGTTGATCTCCGCCAGCACGGCGAGCGCGAGGCCTACTTTCTCGCGATCGACCAACGCCGAATAGCCGCGGATAACACCGCTGGTTTCCATCTCCTTGATGCGCTTCCACGCCGGTGTGCCCGATAGGCCCGCGGCCGCCGCGAGCTGTTGCACCGTCTGGCGCGAATCGCGCTGGAGTTCGGACAGAAGAATGAGATCGTGGCGGTCCAGGGGTTCCATAGAACAATATTCTCCCATTGCCTTCACGGCAGGAGAAAAGAGAACCCTTTTCTCGCCCCGGCTTCTTATCCTTTGCGGATGGCCGACCCCGTTATCGATCCCATCGTGCGCCCCGACTACCAGCTCAGCGACAGCCTGTGGGCGAATAGCGGCGCGATCTTCCTCACCGGCACGCAGGCGCTCGTGCGCCTCATGCTCATGCAAAGGAAGCGCGATGCGGCTGCGGGCTGGAACACGCGCGGCTTCATCAGCGGCTATCGCGGCTCGCCGCTCGGCATGGTGGACCTGGCCGTGTGGAAGGCCGGCAAGAAGTTCGACGAAGCGGGCATCCGCTTCCTGCCCGCGATCAACGAGGAGCTCGGCGCGACCGCGGTGCTCGGCACGCAGCGTGTCGAAGCCGACCCCAAGCGCACCTGCGAAGGCGTCTTCTCGATGTGGTACGGCAAGGGCCCCGGTGTCGACCGCGCGGGGGATGCACTCAAGCACGGCAACACCTACGGCTCGTCGCCGCACGGCGGCGTGCTGATGGTGGCCGGCGACGACCACGGATGCGTCTCGTCGTCGATGCCGCACCAAAGCGACCAGGCGTTCCAGTCGTGGCTCGCGCCCGTCGTGTCGCCCGGCAATGTTGCGGAGTACCTGGAGTTCGGCCTGTACGGATGGCAGCTCTCGCGCTTCTCGGGCAACTGGGTCGGCTTCACAGCCTTGAGCGAAGTGGTCGAAAGTGCATCGACGGTGGACCTCGACCTGGTGAACGCGCGCGTTGCGGCATGGCAGGACGCGCAGACAGTGATGAGCGCCAGCGGCTTCACACCACCTGCCGGTGGGTTGCATTACCGCTGGCCGGATCTCCCGTCGCTCGTGATCGAGCAGCGCCTGCACGCGAAGCTCGATGCCGTTCGCGCGTTTGCACGCGTGAATTCCATCGACCGCCACATCGCGCAGAGCCCGCACGCGACGGTGGGCATCGTCACAGCAGGCAAGGCGCATTACGACTTCATGGAAGTGCTCAGGCGCCTTAAGATCTCGCCCGACACGCTCGCGCAGCACGGCCTGCGCATCTACAAACTGGGCCTGACGTATCCGGTCGAGCCGACACGCATCGTCGAATTCGCGAAAGGCCTTGGCGAGATTCTCGTGATCGAGGAGAAGGGCCCTGTCGTCGAGACGCAGTTGCGCGACCTCTTCTACAACGCGGCCCTGCGCCCTGCGATCATCGGCAAGAAGGACGCGCAAGGTGTGCCGCTTGTTTCCGCCACGGGCGAGCTGCGGCCCTCGCGCCTGATCGAGATCGTCGCAAACTGGATCGCCGCGCATTACCCTGATCTGGACCGCCGCCACCTCGTGCGCGACTTCACCTTGCCCGAGCTGCTCGCCAACGACAGCGACACGGTCAAGCGCCTGCCCTACTTCTGCGCGGGCTGTCCGCACAACACGTCGACGAAGGTGCCCGAAGGCTCGCATGCGCAGGCGGGCATCGGCTGCCACTTCATGGCGAGCTGGATGGACCGCGACACCGAAGGCCTGATCCAGATGGGCGGCGAAGGCGTCGACTGGGTGTCGCATGCGATGTTCACGAAGGTGCCGCACGTGTTCCAGAACCTGGGCGACGGCACTTACTACCACTCGGGTTATCTCGCGATACGACAGGCCGTCGCCGCGAAGACGACGATCACCTACAAGATTCTCTACAACGACGCGGTTGCGATGACGGGCGGCCAGCCGATCGACGGCTTCATCAGCGTCGACGGCATCGCGCGGCAGGTGGAAGCCGAAGGCGTGAAGAAGGTGGTCGTGCTCTCGGACGACATCGCGAAATACAAAGGCCAGGAACATCGCTTTCCGCAGGGCACCGAATTCCACGATCGCGCTGAGCTCGATGCCGTGCAGCGGCATCTGCGCGAGATCGAAGGTGTGACGGTGCTGATCTACGAGCAGACCTGCGCCGCCGAAAAGCGCCGCCGCCGCAAGAAGGGCGAGTTGGTCGATCCGGCGCGACGCCTTTTCATCAACGAGCGCGTGTGCGAAGGCTGCGGCGACTGCTCCGTGCAGTCGAACTGCGTTGCGGTGCTGCCGCACGAAACGCCGCTGGGCCGCAAACGCAAGATCGACCAGAGCTCGTGCAACAAGGACTACTCCTGCGCGAAGGGCTTTTGCCCCAGCTTCGTCGGCGTGCTCGGCGGCAAGGTGCGCAAGAAGGCCGGCATGCTCGCGGGCGGCAGCGGCGATTTCATGCAGCGCGTGAATTCGCTGCCGCTGCCTGCAGCGTGGACGTGGACAGGCCCGTATGACCTGCTCGTCACCGGTGTCGGCGGCACTGGCGTCGTGACCGTCGGCGCGCTGATCTCGATGGCCGCGCACCTTGAAGGCAAGAGCGCAAGCGTGCTGGACTTCATGGGCTTCGCGCAGAAGGGCGGCTCGGTCCTGAGCTTCGTGCGCATGGCCGACATTCCGTCGCGCCTGAACCAGGTGCGCATCGACACGCAGCAGGCCGACGCGTTGCTGGCGTGCGACGTGGTGGTGGGCGCATCGCCCGAGGCGCTGGGCACGGTGCGTCATGGGCGCACGCGCATCCTTGCGAACGTTCATGAGGTGCCTGTGGCCGAGAGCCTGCGCAACCCGGATGCGCAGCTGAAGGTGCCGCAACTGCTCGAGAAGCTGAAGTTCGCCGCGGGTGAAGATCGCGTGGAAACGCTCGATGCGCAAGCGCTGGCCGAAGCTTTCCTGGGCGATTCGATCGTCTCGAACATCCTGTCCCTCGGCTTCGCGTGGCAGCGCGGTCTCGTGCCCGTGAGCCTTGAAGCACTGATGCGCGCGATCGAGCTCAACGGCGTGGCGGTCGAGAACAACAAGCTCGCGTTCTCGCTTGGCCGTCTCGCGGCGGGCGACGCGCAGGCGGTGGCGCAATTGCTCGCGGGCGAGGAGCTCGATCATGCACCGCAGGCCGAATCAATCGACGCACTGATCGCACGCGGTCATGCCCATCTGACGGGCTACCAGAGCGCAGGTTATGCACGTGAGTTCGACGACTTTGTGCGCGAAGTGATGCGCCGCGAGCAAGCTGCGACGAGCGATGCAAACCTGCCCTTCACGCGTGCCGTCGCACAAAGCCTGATGAAGCTGATGGCGTACAAGGACGAATACGAAGTTGCGCGCCTGTACACCGACGGCGAATTTCTCGCCTCGCTCAAGCACCAGTTCGAAGGCGACGTGCAGCTCGAGTTCTTCATGGCGCCACCGGTGATCGCGAAGTCGCGCAATGGGCAAGCGCCTCGCAAAGTTCGCCTCGGCGGCTGGCTGATGCCGGCGATGCGCGTGCTTGCGCAGGGCAAACGCTTGCGCGGCACTGTGCTCGATTTCTTCGGCCGCACGCAGGAAAGGCGCATGGAGCGCGAACTCATCGCGCAGTACCGAGCGCGCATCGCCACCATCTCGCAAGAACTCTCGCCCGACAAAGTGAAGATCGCGTGCGACATTGCCGCACTTCCGCTGGCCATGCGCGGCTTCGGCCACGTGAAGCTGGCCAACGTCGCGCTGGCTCGTGCGCGCGAAGCCGAACTGCTCCATCGATTCGATCCGCAGAGCTATCCGCGTCCGCCCGTTTCGAAGGAAGCCGGGCAGATCCGCGGCATACGAGTGAGCGCATCTGCACACTGATTGAGACGAACGCGCGGCCCGCATGCGCGTCCAATCCGTGATTGCACTTCACGGAGGCTCTTGATGAAACGATTCGCGATAGCCGCGCTTGCGGCCTGCTCAGTCGCTGCCATGGCCCAGACCACCGGCGATCCGCTGGCAGCACCCTGCGGCAGTGGCACGACGGCTTCCTCGACCCCGGGTTCGTCCACACTCGGCAGCAGCGACGTTGCGTCCACGACGACGACACCGGGCACGACGAGCGTCGGCCCGTCGAGCAGCTCGACGACCGCGCTGGCCGGCCCGACTTCTCCGGGCAGCACGACCAGCACGTCGCCCTCTACGGGCACGACGGCAATGGGCGGCCCGCCTGCGACAAGCTCGTCCACCTTGAGCGGCTCATCGACGCTCGGCAGTTCATCGACACCAGGCAGTTCATCGACCGTCGGCAGCTCGACGCTGAACAGCAACCCAGGCGCGACGGCAGCTGCCACGACAGGCTGCCGATGAGGTGACAGCGGGCGGACCCTAAAATCCGCCCATGCTCGGCTCCATCCTTTCCATCTCGGCCGGCGCGTCTTTGGGCGCGCTGCTGCGCTGGGTGCTCGCCGGGCGCTTCAATCCCCTGCACGACTCGTTCCCGCTCGGCACGCTCGCGGCGAACCTGCTGGGCGGCTATCTCATCGGGCTGGCGGTCGCGTACTTCGGGGAGCGGCCGGATCTGCCGCCCGAAGTCCGCCTCTTCGTGGTCACCGGCTTTCTCGGCGGGCTGACGACGTTCTCCACCTATTCGGCCGAGGTCGTGATGCTGATGCACGAAGCGCGATTTCTGCCGGCATTCACCGTCGCGGCCGTGCACCTGCTGGGTTCTTTCGCGCTGACGGCCCTGGGAATCGCCACAGTGCATCTTGTTAGGCAATCGACCTAAGCCACGCTTCCGATTCGCCTAGTTGGGCATCGCCTGCAGCACCGACAGTGCAGGCATGGGGAGCGCCTACGACACTTTGTACAAATGGGCCCGCCGGACGACAACATCGTTCGCGGAGCTCAGCTTCCTTTCGTCGCTGCACGATGAAAGCGCAGAAGGTGACGACGCACTCGTTTATCGCCTCAAGCAATGGCCCGAGTTGCCTGCGCGGCATCGGACCGCCGAGGTTTACCGAGCCCTGTCCCTCATGAGCAACCGGCCCGTGAACAGAAGCTGGTTCCTGCGGCATTCCCGCATGAAGCCGAAGGTTCTCGACGGACTGATCGACCGCCTCGTCGCGCAAGGCGCCGTCGAGGTCATCGACGTCTCGGCCTACAGGTGAGCGCATTCCTTGATATTTCGCAATCGGTAACCGGCGCAACATTGCGACTATGGGGCATGAAATCACTGCCCACCTGCGCGAGCTACCACGCGTGGAAGCGTGCCGAGGCTGATGCCGAGGACGCCGAGGCCGTGCTGCGCCTTGCTTTCATCAAGCACATCGAGGGGCTCGGCGAAGCCCCTGGCGAAGAAATGCAGGAAAGCGCGCGAAAGGCGCGATACAGCGCACATCGCGCGATGTGCGCCGCCTTGAAGTGCCGCTGCCAGCCGTCGCACCAAACCGCCCGACCACCACTCAAGCAGGCTTCGGCGCAGGCTCCATCGGCGTAGCAGGACGCTTCGCCATGCGATCCACAAGCGTCTTCATGTTCGACAGCGACGCGAGGTGCATCGAAACGAGATGCAGTTCGCCCGAGCGGAAGAAAGAAAGCGCCACGGCGTCGGGCAAGGCCATGAGCTTGGGCTCATCGACGACATAGATTCCGTTCACCGTGAAGCTGCGCCCGTCGCTTGTCTGCGCCTGTGCGTTCATCTCCTTGAGCAAACCGGCTTGCTCGAGGCGCTGGCAGAAAACTTCGGTGCGCGCGAATTCGGCCTGGTAGCGCTGCAGGAATTCGACCGCGTTCGCGAGGAACGGCGTGTTGGCACCCTTCTCGTCGAAGAGCGCCTCGCCTTCCTTCGAGTTGAACCCTTTGTAGGCTTCGTCGATGCACACGCCGAGCTGGTCGCCGCCGAGCTGCGCCAGCACGAAGGGATAACGGCGGACGAATGCCGGGATGTATTGCGCCGTCCATTGCGCGTCGTCGCCCACGAACAGGTTCTCGCGCACGCGCAGGCCGAGCATCGCGACCGGCACCACTCGCCCCGCGGCACCTCGCGTGAAGACGATGGCGTACTCTTTCATCGCCTCGTTGAATTCGACACCCGCGAGATAGACGGAGTTGGCCTTGCGCGCAAAAGCGAAGTCGGAGCTTGTGCGCACGCGCAGGTGCTTGTGCCGCTCGCGATCGAGCAGCACGGGCTTTTCGTAATAGACGGCGTCGGACATGCGCGTCAGGATACCTCAGCAGTATCGGCAGCCGGCTCGGCCGAAGGCAATTGCATCGCCAGCACCTTGTCGATTCGCTTGCCGTCCAGGTCCACCACTTCGAACATCCAGTGGGCGCATTCGATGCGTTCGCCCGTGCCCGGAAGTCGTCCGGAGACGGACATGAGCAAACCCGCCAGCGTGTTGTAAAGCCCCCGGTCCTCCTCGGGCAGCTCGCGGATGCCCAGGCGCGCCTTCAATTCGGAGACAGGCATCAGGCCATCGAGCAGCCACGAGCCGTCCTCGCGCTGCGTGGCCCAGGCCTCGCCGGTTGCGCCCGGCTTGAGCTCGCCCGTGATCGCCTCGAGCAAATCGTGCGGCGTCATGATGCCTTGCACCACGCCGTATTCGTCGACCACGAAAACCATGCGACCTGCGCGCGCACGAAACTGCTCGAGCAATTCCATGCCCGTCACCGTCTCCGGCACGAACTGCGCGGGCGCGGCGAAGGTGCCGATGGCAGTGGCCGCGTCGTCGCGCCGGGCAAGCAGCTGCGCCACGCTCACGACGCCGACCACGTCATCCAGCGAGCCGCGGCACACGGGGTACCACGAATGCGGTTCGCCACCGGCCACGTGCACGATGCAGGCCGCAGGCGTGACGGAAGCATCGAGCCATTCGATGTCCGATCGCGGCACCATCATCGAGGTGAGCGGGCGGTCGTCCAGGTGGAACACGTTCTGCACCATCTGGCGCTCGTGCTGTTCGATCACGCCGGCATCGACGCCCTCTTCCAGGCTGTGCGCAATCTCCTCCTCGGTCATGCCGCGCACGCGCGACGCATCGACCGGCAGCAGCTTCAGGATGCCGTGCGTGGTGGCTGCGAGCAGCTTCACGAAGGGCCCGGCGATGCGCGCGAGCAGCGCCATCGGCCGCGCACACCAGCGTGCGACCGACTCGGGATAGAGCTGCGCGATGCGCTTGGGCACGAGCTCGCCGATCACGATGGTGATGAAAGTGATGGCCGCGACGACCAGGCCTGTGGCGAGGCGCGATGCGATCACCTGCGAAATCCCGAAGCTGCCCAGCCATTGCGCGAACGGCGCGCTGAACGCGGCCTCGCCCACGATGCCGTTGAAGATCGCCGTCGCGGTGATGCCGACCTGCACGGTGGAGAGGAACTGCGTCGGCTGCTCCATGAGGTGCAGCGCCGCCTGCGCGCCGCGGTCGCCCTCCTGCGCCATCGCGAGCAAAAGCGCCTTGCGGCTGGATGCCAAACCCATCTCGGACATGGCGAATACGCCGTTGAGCAGCGTCAGGAGCGCGATCAGGAGGACATCCATCGTGCGGGTCGTGCAGGCTTTGCAATGGGAGAATCAAGACACGATGGCACTTTATCTGATCGGTGACGTGCAGGGCTGCGACGCGGCGCTGGGCCGCCTTCTGGACAAGATCGCGTACTCGCCGAGCCGCGACACGATCTACCTTCTGGGCGATCTCGTGAATCGCGGGCCCGAATCGGATCGCGTGCTGCGCCGGCTGATGGGTTATGGCGATTCGGCGCGTTGCCTGCTGGGGAACCATGACCTCAGTCTTCTCGCCGTGGCGAACGGCAATCGCGCACCGCACGGCAACGACACGATGGATGCTGTGCTGCAGGCGGCCGATCGCGAGGCGATGCTCGC
The DNA here is from genome assembly GCA_035492155.1 of Ramlibacter sp. GTDB lineage: Bacteria > Pseudomonadota > Gammaproteobacteria > Burkholderiales > Burkholderiaceae_C > Ramlibacter. The sequence continues at coordinate 10,812 of DATJJL010000260.1, forward strand.
GTGGCTGAAACAGCAGCGCATGGCGATGCGCGAGCACGGCATCCTGATGGTCCATGGCGGTGTGCTGCCGCAGTGGAACGCCGACCAGGTGATGTCGCTCGCCGGCGAAGTCGAGCAAGTTCTGCGCGGTCCGGGCCTGGCCGACTTCCTGCCGCTGATGTGGGGCAACACGCCTTCAGCGTGGACCGACGACTTGCAAGGCGCCGATCGGCTGCGCGTCGTCGTCAACGCGCTCACGCGGCTGCGCTTTTGCACGCCTTCCGGCGAGATGAATTTGAAAGCGACGGGACGCCCTGATGATGCGCCGCCCGGCACGATGCCGTGGTTCGATGTGCCGGGACGACAGACCGCAAGCGACACGATCGCCTTCGGTCACTGGTCCACGCTCGGCTACGTCAAGCGGCCGGACATCATCGCGCTGGACACGGGCTGTGTATGGGGCGGGTGCCTGTCGGCACTGCGGCTGTCGCCGGCAGGCGATCACGAGCTGGTTCAGGTGCGCTGCGAGCAGGCGAAGGCACCTGGGAAATAAGCTCCGCCGCTCAAGCAGGCTGGTAGCCCGCCTCCACCAGCGCGTCGACGATTTTCTGCCGATCGGCGCCGGATTCGACATCGACCTTCTTCGTGTCGAGGTTCACGTCGACCTTGGCCTGCGAATCGACTTCATGCACGGCCTGCGTCACTGCCTTGACGCAGTGGCCGCAACTCATCGAGGGAATGTTGAACTGGATCATGACGAAACAGTCTAGACCTTCCCACAATGGCAAGGTCAAGAAGACCCGCGCACTTGACATTGACATCATGGGAAGGTTGATACTGAGGCCATGAGTACCACCCTGAGCACCGATTGGACATTGCCCGTCGAAGGCATGACCTGCGCGAGCTGTGCCTCGCGCGTGGAAAAGGCGCTGGCCAAAGTGCCCGGCGTGCGCGAGGCCACGGTCAATCTCGCGACCGAAGTCGCCACCGTGAAGGCCGATGCGGGCGTGAACATCGAAGCAATGCGCACCGCCGTCGAGAAGGCCGGCTACGAGATCGGCGACGCGCAGCGCGCCGAGCGGCCGCGTCAGGAGTGGTGGCCGGTGGCGCTCTCGGCGCTGCTGTCGCTGCCGCTCATATTTCCGATGTTCGTGATGCTGTTCGGCGCCGACTGGGCCTTGCCCGGCTGGTGGCAGTTCGCGCTGGCGACACCTGTGCAGTTCTGGCTGGGCGCGCGCTTTTATCGCGCCGGCTGGAAGGCGCTGAAGGCGCGCGCGGGCAATATGGATTTGCTCGTGGCGCTCGGCACGTCCGCGGCGTATGGCCTGAGCTTGTATGAACTTGCGAAGCATGGCGATCACGCGATGGGGCACCTGTACTTCGAAGCGTCGGCCGTGGTGATCACGCTCGTGCTGCTGGGCAAATGGCTCGAGGCGCGCGCGAAGCGCCAGACGACCGAAGCGATTCGCGCACTCAATGCATTGCGGCCGGACGTCGCGCGCGTGCGACGCGGCAGCGAGGAGACCGAGGTGCCGATTGCACAAGTGCGCGTGGGCGACGTGGTCATCGTGCGTCCCGGCGAACACATTCCCGTGGATGGCGTCGTGGTCGAAGGCGCGAGCGAAGTGGACGAATCGCTCATCACGGGGGAGAGCCTGCCGGTGGCGAAGCACGAGGGCGATCGCGTGACAGGGGGCGCGGTGAACGCGCAGGGCTTGCTGGTGGTGAACACCACCGCCATCGGCGCCGAGACCACGCTCGCGCGCATCGTGCGGCTCGTCGAATCGGCCCAGGCGAAGAAGGCGCCGATCCAGCGGCTTGTCGATCGCGTGAGTGAGGTGTTCGTGCCCGTTGTCGTCGGCATCGCGTTCGTCACACTCGTCGGCTGGGGCGTCCTCAGCGGCAATTGGGAAACGGCGATCCTCAACGCTGTCGCCGTGCTCGTGATCGCGTGCCCCTGCGCGCTGGGCCTCGCGACGCCCACGGCGATCATGGCCGGCACCGGCGTCGCGGCGCGCCATGGCATCCTGATCAAGGACGCGCAGGCGCTGGAGATCGCGCACGGCATCACCACCGTCGCCTTCGACAAGACGGGCACGCTCACGGAAGGCACGCCGCGGCTCATCGCCGCAGAGGCTGCGGACGGTGATCGGAGTGCACTGCTCGCATCGAGCGCCGCGATCCAGCAAGGCAGCGAACATCCGCTGGCGCGTGCGGTCGTCGAAGCTGCAGCGGCCGAGGGAATCGCGTTCGATCGTGCGACGGGTGTGCGTGCGATCGCGGGCCGCGGCGTGGCTGCGCAAGTGCAAGGGCGCGAGCTGCGTTTGGGCAGCACGCGGTTGATGAACGAATTGAATGTTGACGTCGCCGCGCTGCAATCGCGCGCCGCCGAGCTCCAGGCGCAAGGGCGCACGGTGTCGTGGGTCGCGGACGTGTCGAACGGCCCGCGTCTCATCGGCCTGCTCGCTTTCGGCGACACGGTGAAGGCGTCCGCCGCGGGTGCCATCGCCACGCTGCATGCGCAAGGCGTTCGCACGATGATGCTCACAGGCGACAACGCGGGCAGTGGCGCAAGCGTCGCGAAGCAACTCGGCGTGAACGACTTCCGCGCGGAGGTCCTGCCGCAGGACAAGGCCTTGATCGTCGCGGGCCTGAAGCGCCCCGGTGAGCTCGTTGCGATGGTGGGCGACGGCATCAACGACGCGCCTGCGCTTGCGGCAGCCGATGTGGGCATTGCGATGTCCACCGGCGCCGACGTTGCGATGCATGCGGCGGGTGTGACATTGATGCGGGGCGACCCGGCGCTCGTGCCCGACGCGATCGATATTTCACGCCGCACGTATTCCAAAATTCGCCAGAACCTGTTCTGGGCTTTTGTCTACAACGTCGTCGGCATCCCGTTGGCCGCATTCGGCTTTTTGAGCCCTGTGATCGCCGGCGCCGCGATGGCTTTCAGCAGCGTGAGCGTGGTGACCAACGCGCTCACGTTGCGCCGTTGGAAAGGAAGCGCGCAATGAACATCGGCGAAGCCGCGAAACTTTCGGGCGTGTCCGCCAAGATGGTGCGGCATTACGAATCGCTGGGCCTTCTGCCCGCCGTTGCGCGCACCGACTCGGGCTATCGGCAATACAGCGACAAGGAAGTTCACACGCTGCGCTTCATCCGGCGTGCGCGCGATCTCGGCTTTTCGATGTTGGAGATCGGCGAGCTGCTCAAGCTCTGGCAGAACCAGCGCCGCTCGAGCAGCAGCGTGAAGAAGATTGCATCGAAACATCTGGCGGACATCGACGCGAAGATGGCCGAGATGGCGGCGATGCGAAAGACGCTGCAGCACCTGGTGCATTGCTGCAGCGGGGACGAGAGGCCGGATTGCCCGATCCTCGATGAACTGGCTTCGCACTGACAGCTGTCATTGCGGGCTTGACCCGCAATCCAGAGTCTTTCGGCAACGTCGCTGGATGCCGGATCAAGTCCGGCATGACACTAGTTTGACTTGAACAGCGCCGCAACGTTGCGCTTGGGCTTGATGTTGCCCGACAGGCCGCGCGCGTTCGCGTTCGCGGTCTTCGCCTGCTCCCACGCGGGCGGCTGGTCGGTCTGCGGCGTTTCGTAGGGCTGGTCGAAAAACGGATCGCGCGGTGCCGCTGCCGGCCGTGAGCTGCGATCGCGATCGCGTTCTCGATCACGCGGACGATCCAGCACGTCGCGCGGATCGCCGACCTCGCCTGCGTCGCGCCAGGTGCGGCGGCCGTCGTTGATGCGGCCGCGCGGCCGGTCGTCGTCGTACTCCAGCGCCTCGATTTCGATCTTGCGCTTGAGCAGCTTTTCGATGTCACCGAAAAGGCGCGTGTCGCTCGGCGAGACGAACGTCACCGCGAGGCCGGAAGCGCCCGCACGACCCGTGCGGCCGATGCGGTGCACATAGTCTTCCGCGTTGAACGGCACGTCGAAATTGAAGACGGCCGGCACGTCCTTGATGTCGAGGCCGCGAGCCGCGACGTCGGTGGCCACCAGCAGGTCGACCTCGCCGGACTTGAAGGCCGCGAGCGCCTTCAGCCGCTCGTCCTGGCTCTTGTCGCCGTGCAGCGCCGTGGTCTTCAGGCCGTCGCGCTCCAGCGAGCGCGCAAGGCGCGCGCAGCCGAGCTTGCTGTTGACGAACACGAAGGCCTGCGACAGCCCGCGCGTACGCACGATCTGGCGCAGCGCGCGGCGCTTGTCGTCGTCCGGCACGTTGTAGAAATGCTGTTCGACAGTGGAGGCTTCCTGGTTCGGCCGCGCGACTTCGATGGTGATCGGATCCTGCAGGTAGCTGCTGGCAAGCCGCTTGATCTCGGGCGAGAACGTCGCCGAGAAAAGCAAGGTGGTGCGCTGCTTGGGCAGGAAAGAAAGGATGCGCTGCAGGTCGGGCAGGAAGCCGATGTCCAGCATGCGGTCGGCTTCATCGAGCACCACGTATTCGACCTGGTTGAGCACGCAGTTTTTCGCCTCGATGTGATCGAGCAGGCGACCCGGCGTGGCAACCAGGACCTCGACGCCACGCTTGAGCTCCGCGGTCTGCGGCTTCATGTCGATGCCGCCGAAGACCACCGCGCTGCGCATCTGCGTGTGCTTGGCGTACATCTTCACCTGCTGCGCCACCTGGTCGGCGAGCTCGCGCGTGGGCAGCAGCACCAGCGCGCGAACAGGGTGGCGCGCAGGCGACGTGGAGGCGTTTTCGTGTTTGAGGAGGCGCTGAAGAAGCGGGAGCGCGAAAGCCGCCGTTTTGCCGGTGCCCGTCTGGGCCGCGCCCATCACGTCGCGCCCCGTGAGCACCACGGGGATGGCCTGCGCCTGGATGGGGGTCATCTGCTCGTAGCCCATTTCGGCTACGGCACGCGCCAGCGGCTCGGCCAGCTGGAGATTCTTGAACGAACTTGGCATCAACCGCGTATTGTCCCACGCCGGGCGCGATCCGTCCCGGCTCGCCCCTTGGGAGCCGAACTCAGAGGCTGGCGGCGTTAAACGTGTCGCAGGCTTTCAGGCTGCCGGTCTGGTAGCCCGCCTGGAACCAGTGCTGCCGCTGCGCGCTGGTGCCGTGGGTGAAGCTCTCGGGCACCACCGCCCGGCCGGCGGAGCGTTGCAGCGTGTCGTCGCCGATCTTGGACGCCGCGTTCATCGCCGATTCGATATCGCCGGGATCGAGCCAATTCTTGCTCTGCTGCGAATGGTGCGCCCACACGCCGGCAAAGCAATCGGCCTGCAATTCCACGCGCACGGACACCGCGTTGGCTTGCGTGCGACTCATGCGCGAGCGCTGTGAATCGACCTTCTGCGTGATGCCCAGCTCATCCTGCACGTGATGGCCGACCTCGTGCGCGATCACATAGGCCTGCGCGAACTCGCCCGAGGCGCCGAGCCGGTCGTGCAGCACGTCGAAGAAGCTGAGGTCGATGTAGACCTTCTGGTCGCCGGGGCAGTAGAAGGGCCCCATCGCCGCTTGTCCCATACCGCAGGCGGTGGGATACGAGCCGCGGAACAGCACGAGCTTGGGCGGGTGGTACGTGGCGCCGCCGGCCTGGAACAGCTGGCCCCAGACTACTTCCGTGTTGCGAAGCACGACTGAGACGAACTTTGCGCTGCGGTCATTGGCCGGGGGCGCATGCGCCGGCGCCTGCTGCTGCACAGGCGCCCCGCCGCCCTCGAGCATCGACAGGATCGTGAGCGGGTTGATGCCGAAGATCGCACCGCCGATGAGTGCGATCACGATCGCGCCAATCCCCAGGCCCCCGCCGATCGGAAAGCCTCCACCGCCCGAGCCGCGGACATCTTCGACATTGCTGGACTCTTCGCCGCCTTCCCACCGCATGGTTCGCTCCTGACGCTTGCACCTACGCTACAGTGACACGATGGTAGCGCCGTCAGACAACACCGCCAGCGCTCGTGCGACCGTGCTGGTCACCGGGTTCGAGCCTTTCGGCGGCGAGAGTGTCAACCCCAGCTGGCTCGCTGCGCAGGCACTTGATGGGCGCATCGTCGACGGTCACACGGTCGTTGGGGCTCGGCTGCCGACGGTGTTCGACGCCGCCATCGTCTCGCTGCGCGATTTGCTGCTGAGACACCGGCCCGCGCTCGCAATCTGCACAGGCCAGGCCGGCGGACGAGGCGCGATCTCGCTCGAGCGCATCGCGATCAACATCAACGACGCCCGCATCCCGGACAACGCCGGCGCACAGCCCGTCGATACGCCCGTCGCTGCCGGGGCGCCCGCGGCTTACTTCACCACGCTGCCGATCAAGGCGATGCTCGCCGCAATGATGGGAGCGGGCGTGCCGGCCGAGGTATCGCAGACGGCAGGAACGTTCGTATGCAACCACGTGTTCTATGGCCTCATGCACGAACTCGCCACCCGCGCCGAACTGGCCGGAACGCGAGGCGGTTTCGTGCACGTGCCGTGGCTCACGGGACAAGGCCAGCCTTCGATGCCGCTGGACACCATCGCGCAGGGGCTCGAGATTGCGATCGCCTGCGCGCTGGCGACGAAGCAGGACGTGCTGCGGGCTGCGGGATCGCTGCATTGACCGCTTACCCGCGGATGCGCTAACTTCCGCCGCAGGGAAGCGGTCATGTCAAGCACACCCGATGCACTGTTTCGCGCGGCGGCCGACCAGGCGCCGCAGGTCATGTGGATCGTCAACGGCAAGGGCGCCGTGACCTACCTCAATCGTTTCTGGTACGAGCTCGTGGGCGGCAGGCCGCCGCAATGGCACGGTCACGAGTGGATGAAATGCGTGCACCCCGACGACGTCGAGCAGATGCGCGAGCGCTGGCGCGGAGCCGCGAAGGCCGGCACGATGTTCGAGGGCACGCGCCGCGTCAAGGGACGCGACAGCCGATGGCACATCCTGTCGTACCGCGCGGTGCCCGTGCGCGAAGGCGGCGAGGTCACGTGCTGGGTGGGCATGGACTCGGACATCACCGATCTGGTCACTGCGCAGGCTGCATTGCGGCTCGCAAACCAGGAGCTGGAGAAGTTCGCCTACACGGTGTCGCACGACCTGCGCGCGCCGCTGGTCACCATCGACGGTTTCATCTCGCACCTGCGCCGCGAGCTGGGCGAAGGCGCACCGGCAAAAGCGCGCCACTACATGGAACGCATCGAGGCTGCAGGACGGCACATGAGCGGCCTGGTCGAAGGCCTGCTTGCGCTGTCGCAGGCCGAGCGCCGGCGGCTCAGGCGCGAAGATGTGGACATCGCCGCGATGGCGCGAGACATCCTGGACATGCTCACGCGCCAGCAGCCGGGGCGCCATGTACGCATCACGATCGAGCCCGGCCTCGTGGCCCATGCCGACCCCAACCTTGTCACGTCGCTGCTGGACAACCTCCTGGGCAACGCGTGGAAATTCACGGCGGCCCGCGACCGCGCCGAAATCTTCGTGGGGCGCGAGACCGACTCCACAGGCGAATCGATCTTCTACGTGAAGGACAACGGCGCGGGCTTCGACATGTCGCAGGCGTCGCATTTGTTCACGGCATTCGAACGTTTGCATGACAACGATGAGTTTCCCGGCCTGGGCATCGGGCTTGCGACTGTCCAGCGCGTGTGCGCGCGGCATGGCGGCAGGGCATGGGCGCAATCCGAGCCGGACAAGGGCGCCTGCTTTTTCTTCACGCTGCCCGACGTGGCCCATGCCGCACGGGTTTGACAGCAGGCATTGCCCTTGAGGCGGCGGATTCGCAAGCTGCCTTTTAAAATCGGGATGTGTCGATCCTCAATGCCGACCTGCACAGCCACTCGGTCGTCTCCGACGGCACGCTGACCCCCGAAGCGCTCGCGGCGCGCGCTGCGGCCAATGGCGTGGAACTGTGGTCCCTCACCGACCATGACGAGATCGGCGGCCAGCACCGTGCGCTTGCCGCTGCGCGCGCGCACGGCATGAAATACCTCACGGGCACCGAGATTTCCGTTTCCTTCGCAGGGCAGACGGTGCACATCGTCGGGCTCGGTTTCGATGTGGACGACGAAGAAATGCATCGCGGCCTGGTGACCGTGCGCGGCGGGCGCGACGCGCGCGCGCGCGAAATGGCCGAAGGCCTGGCGAAGGTCGGCATCAAGGACGCTTACGAAGGCGCACTCAAATACGTCAGCAACCCGGAGCTCGTTTCGCGCACGCACTTCGCACGTTTCCTCGTCGAATCGGGCGTATGCCGCGACACGTACGACGTATTCGGCCGCTTCCTCACCGAGGGCAAGCCCGGATACGTCGAACACAAGTGGGCGACGCTGCGCGACGCGGTGCGATGGATCACGCGCGCAGGCGGCATGGCCGTCATCGCGCATCCGGCGCGCTATCGCTTCACGCCCAACGAGGAATACGCGCTCTTCACCGAATTCAAGGCGCACGGCGGCAGCGGCGTCGAGGTGGTGACGGGCAGCCACACGCAAGCCGAATACGTCGTGTATGCGGAAGCTGCGCGCGAATACGCGCTGGCCGCCTCGCGCGGCAGCGATTTCCACAGCCCCGAAGAAAGCCGCACCGATCTCGGGGCATTGCCCTTCCTGCCCGGCGCGCTCACGCCCGTGTGGGAAGCCCTGGCCGCGCGCATCCTGTGAGCGCCGCGCGCCATCCGCTCGCGGGCATCGCGCTGGTCGTCGCGGCCTGCGCATGTTTCTCCACGCTCGATTCGACAACGAAATACGTGAGCGTCCACGTGCCGCTCTTGATGGCGCTTTGGTTTCGCTACGCGTTCCAGGCGATCGCCACGACGGCTGCCGTGTTGCCCCGGCGCGGCCTCGCGGTGCTGCGCACGATGCATCCGAAGTTCCAGATCCTGCGCGGCGTCTTGCTGCTGACAAGCAGCCTTTTCGCCTTCGCGAGCCTGAAGTACATGCCCGTCGGCGAATTCACGGCCATCGTGATGATTGCGCCGCTTGCGGTCACACTGCTCGCGGCCACGGTGCTGAAGGAACGCGTCTCGGCGATGCGATGGGTGCTGGTCGCAGCCGGCTTCGCGGGCACGCTGGTGATCATCCGGCCGGGCGGGCAGACATTCACATGGGCAAGTCTCCTGCCGGTCGGCCTCGTGGTGACGAACGCGTGGTTCCAGGTGCTCACGAGCACACTCGCGCGCACCGAAGACCCTGTCACGATGCACTTGTGGACGGGCTGGGTCGGAACGCTCGTCGCGAGCATCGCCTTGCCCTTCGTGTGGACCTGGATCGCCAATCCGTGGCTGTGGCTGCTGCTTTGCCTCATGGGCATCGCAGCGACAATCGGCCACTTCATGCTGATCCTTGCCTACCAGCGGGCGCCGGCCGCGACGCTCACGCCTTATCTGTATTTGCAGATCGCCTTTGCGATGGTCTGGGGCGTGGTCGTGTTCTCGCACGTGCCCGATGCCTGGGCACTGGCGGGCATCGTGCTGATCGCGATCTGCGGCGCCGCCGGCGGCTGGCTCACCGTTCGCGAGACCCGGCTGAAGCTGGAACCCGTCGAGGCTTGAGCACATGGCCCAGCTTTTCGAAGTTCACCCCGATAACCCGCAGCCGCGATTGCTCAAGCAAGCCGCCGCGTTGCTCGAAAAGGGCGGCGTGCTCGCGGTGCCCACCGATTCGAGCTATGCGCTCGCCTGCCATCTCGACGACAAGGCCGCCGCCGACCGGCTGCGCCAGATCCGCAACCTCGACGACAAGTATCACCTCACGCTCTTGTGCCGCGACTTGAGCGAGCTCGCGAATTACGCGCGTGTCGACAACAAGCAATATCGGCTGCTCAAGCTCGGCACGCCCGGGCCTTACACCTTCATCCTCGAAGCGACGCGCGAGGTGCCGCGCCGCGTGAGCCACCCGCAACGCAAAACCATCGGCCTGCGCGTGCCGGACCATCACGCGCTGCAGCAGCTCCTGGCCATGCACGGCGCGCCGCTCATCTCGACGACGCTCATCGATCCTTTCGACGGCTCCGCGCTGCACGATGCGCACGCCATCGCCGAGCGCTTCGGCAAGCAGCTCGCGGGCGTCATCGACGCGGGCCCCTGTCCCGACGAACCCACCACCGTGATCGACCTCGTGCCCATGGGCACGGG
>DATJJL010000261.1:0-11524 GCA_035492155.1 Ramlibacter sp.
GGCGGGCAATTCGAGTGCGGGCACGAGATCGTTTTGCGCGAGGTAAGTGAGATCGTGGCCCGGGTCTTCGGCGCCCGCGCCGGGCGCGCCCACGATCGCAACCTGGCAAAGCATCGGGTGGCGCGAATGCAGGTCCTTCCATGCAAGTCCGAGCTTGGCGAGCGCCGATGGACGGAACGACGTGAGCAGCACATCCGTCTTGTCCAGTTCCTTGTGCAAAGTTGCACTGCCTTCGTCGGTCTTGAGGTCTGCCGCGAGCACCTTCACGCCCTCGTGCAATTGCGCATACGCCGCAGCGTTGTAGTGGCCCATGGGATCGCCCGAGGGCGGCTCGAGCTTCACGCACGTCGCACCCATGCGTTTGCATCGCATCAATGCAGCGGGGCCGGGCAGGTTGAGCGCAAGACTGAGGATGCGAAGACCCGACAAAGCGGCGCGTGTGCTCATCAGAACATTCTCGCCCAAGTCCTACACGGAAGCTGCCTCAAGCTCAACAGAATGGCGGCATGAAAAAACGGATCGTCGCTCTGCTCGCGCTCTTTTTTGCCGCTGCATCGATGACCGCATGGGCCGATGAGGACCAGAAGGATTACACGACGCCCGCGATGGAGATCGTCGGCTTCGACATCCTCGTCAATCGCGTGAATCGCTGCTGCGGCAGCGAGCGCGGCGACTATGCGGTGACACTCGATTCGATCCGCCGCAACCTGCATCACAGCTGGGTCGTCGACGACGACCCGTTCAAGGTCAACCAGCTCGGCCATCCGTACCAGGGCTCGATGTACCACGGCTTCGCGCGATCGGCGGGCTTGAGTTACTGGGAAGCGTCGGCCTACACGTTTGCCGGCAGCGCCGCGTGGGAGGTCGCCGGTGAACGAACGCTGCCCTCGCGCAACGACCAGATTTCCAGCGGCATCGGCGGCTCGTTCCTCGGCGAGGCATTGTTTCGCATGGCCAACCTCGTGCTGGAGACGGGCGGCGGCCTGCCGCCGTTCTGGCGCGAGACGGTGGCAGCGGCGATCTCGCCATCGCAAGCGTTCAACAGGCATGTGATGCACCTGCAGAAGGACAGCATCTTCTCCAGCAACGGCGCGGCCTACTACAGCCAATTGCAGGTGGGCTACATGGGCACGACGCAGAACGCGCCCGGCAGTTCGCAGGCGCACACGCGCAACGAGTTGCAGGCCGACTATTCGCTCGATTACGGCATGCCCGGCAAGGAAGGCTATGTGTACCGGCGGCCATTCGATCACTTCGCTTTCCGCGCGACTTTCTCCAGCGCGAACGGATTCGAGAACGTGCTCACCCGCGGCTTGCTGGTCGGACGCGACTACGGTGTCGGCAACGACTATCGCGGCGTGTGGGGCATCTACGGCAGCTACGACTACATCTCGCCGCAGACATTTCGCATCTCGAGCACCGCGCTGAATCTAGGCACGACGGGCGAGCTGCACATCGGCAAGCATGTGGAAGTGCAGGGCAGTGTGATGGGCGGCCTGGGCTACGCCGCGGTGAGCACGGTGCGAGGCACGCAGTCGGACCGCGACTATCACTACGGTGTCGCGCCGCAGGCGCTGGTGTCGCTGCACACCATCTTCGATGACCGCTCCGCGCTGGACCTCACGCTGCGCGACTATCTCGTGAGCCGCGTCGGCGGCTTGCCGCGAGGCGGCCGCGACAACATCGTGCGCGCGGATGTCTCTTATACGTGGCGTCTTTCAGGCCACAACGCGATCACGGTGAAATACCTCTGGAACCATCGCGATGCGGAGTATCCCGATCTAGGCGACCGAACGCAGACGCGAGGGACGGTGGGGATTTTCTACACGCGGCTCGGGGCGGATGGGTTCGGGCGTGTGCAGTGGAAGTGATTTGTCATTCCGGCGAAGGCCGGGATCGTTGGCCGCCATCGACCCCGGCCTTCGCCGGGGTGACAACCTATAGCGGCAACCCCACATAGTTCTCCGCCAACGAAGTCGAAGCGGCCGTGGAATTCACAAGGTAATCGAGCTCGGCCTGCTGGAACTTCATCGCGATCTCGCCTTCGCCCGGGAAGCGGTGCATGAGGCTCGTGAACCACCACGAGAATCGCTCGGCTTTCCAGATGCGGCGCAGGCAACGAGCGGAGTAGGCGTCGAGCCCCGCGTCGCTCTTCTCGCGGTAGTGCTCGATGATCGCTCCGGAGAGGTACTTCACGTCCGTCGCCGCAAGGTTCAATCCCTTCGCGCCCGTCGGCGGAACGATGTGGCCCGCATCGCCTGCGAGAAACATGCGGCCGAAGCGCAAAGGCTCCGTGACGAAGCTGCGAAGCGGTGCGATGCTCTTTTCGATGCTCGGGCCGGTGACTAGCCTTTCGCGCGCTTCCGGGTCGAGCCGCAACTTCAGCTCCTGCCAGAAGGCATCGTCCGACCAATCCTCGACGTGCTCGGACAGCGGCACCTGCACATAGTAGCGACTGCGCGTCTTGCTTCGCATGGAGCACAACGCGAAGCCGCGCGCGCTGTTCGCGTAGATCAGTTCGTCGTTGACCGGCGGTGTGTCCGACAGCAAACCCAGCCAGCCGAAGGGATAGACCTTCTCATATTCGCGAATGGCTGATCGTGGCGCACTCGCGCGGCACACGCCGTGAAAGCCGTCGCAGCCCGCGATGAAATCGCATTCGATCGTGTGCGTCCGGCCGTCCTTTTCGTACGTGACGCGGGGCTTGGTCGAGTCGAAGTCATGAACCGCGACGTTGATCGCTTCGTATACGGTGGGCAGGCCTTGCTCGCTGCGCGCCTCCATCAAGTCCTTGGTGAGCTCTGTCTGGCCGTAGACCATCACGCCCTTGCCGCCCGTGAGCTTCGCGAAATCGATGCGATGGCGCTCGCCGCCGAAGAGCAACTCGATGCCGTGGTGCATCAGGCCCTCGCGGTGCATGCGAGTGCCGACGCCCGCCTCACCCAGCATGTCGACGCACACTTGCTCGAGCACGCCCGCACGGATGCGCGTCAGCACATAGTCGCCGGTATGGCGCTCCAGCACGATGTTGTCGATGCCGGCTTTGTGAAGCAGCTGGCCGAGCAGCAGGCCGGCAGGGCCTGCGCCGATGATGGCGACCTGGGTGCGCATGGGATGCATCCTTTGATTTCGCGTGTTGCATCGAGCATAGGTGCGTGTGAACCGGCGCGTGTGGCAGTCGCGCGGGCTTTGTGCGATCGTCGCGCAAGTTGTGCGATCATCGCGCAATGCCGATCGCCAAGGCGGATTACATCGAAGGCATGGCCAAAGGCCTGGCCGTGCTGGAAAGCTTCGACACGGAGCGCCAGCGCCTGAACGCGACGCTCGCGGCGCAGCGCGCAGGCATCACGCGTGCTGCAGCGAGGCGGCATCTGCTCACGCTTGCGCACCTGGGTTACCTCGAGACGGACGGCAGCTATTTCTGGCTCGCGCCGAAGGTGCTGCGCCTGTCGGGCAGCTACCTGGCGTCGGCGCGCCTGCCGCGAGTGGTGCAACCGACGCTCAACCGTCTCACCGCGCAGACGGGCGAATCGTTTTCCGTCGTCGTGCTCGAAGGCGAATGGGTCGTCATCGTCGCGCGCAGCGGCGTAGCCCGCATGCTCGCGTACGGGCTGCACCTGGGTGCCCGGCTGCCTGCGCACGCGACCTCGACAGGGCGCGTGCTGCTGGCCGCGAAGACGCGCGCGCAATTCAATGCATGGATGAAGGGGCGCGAGCTGCCGCGCCTCACAGCTCACACGATCGCCGATGCGAAGAAGTTTCGCGCCGCCATCGACGAGGTACGTACTCGCGACTGGTCGTATGCCTGCGAAGAGCACGAACTCGGCGTGCACGCCCTGGCCGTTCCGCTGCGCAACCTGCAGGGCGAGACCGTCGCCGCGATCAACGTTGTCGCTCCGCCGCAGCGGCTGAGCGCAAGGGCAATGGAAACTTCACTCCTGCCCGTGCTGCTCGACGCTTCGAGGGAGCTGCGGCAGCTCCTCTGAGCGGGGTCATATTCGATCCATGCATGAGTTAACAAGAACTCGGTCGTTGGGAATTGACCTTGCTGTCCCCACAATCAATGCTTTACGAAAAGAATGCAGCCATGAAACACGGCATCAAGATTTTCCTGGCATCACTTGCTCTCGCGGCCTCCGGCGCCGCGTCTGCGCAGCAGACACTGCTGAACGTCTCCTACGACGTCGCACGAGAGTTCTACAAAGACATCGACGCAGCCTTCGTTCCGTACTACAAGAAGCAAACCGGCAAGGACGTGAAGGTCGAACAGTCGCACGCAGGCTCCAGCGCCCAGGCGCGGGCTGTGGCCGATGGCCTCGACGCCGACGTGGTCACGATGAACACCACGACCGACATCGAATTCCTCGCCGACAAAGGCGTGGTCGCCAAGGATTGGCAGAAGCGCTTCCCGAACAACGCAGCGCCCACGTCATCGACGATGTTGTTCCTGGTGCGCAAGGGCAACCCGAAAGGCATCAAGGACTGGGACGATCTCGTCAAGCCCGGCGTGCAGGTCGTCATCGTGAACCCGAAGACCGGCGGCAACGGCCGCTACGCGTATCTCGCCGCATGGGGCTACATCCGCAAGAAGGGCGGCACCGACGCGCAAGCCGCCGAATTCGTGGGCAAGATGTTCAAGAACGTGCCGGTGCTCGCACGCGGGGGCCGCGACGCAACGACGGCCTTCCTGCAAAGAAACATCGGCGACGCGCTGATCACTTTCGAATCCGAAGTGGAATCCGTCCACCACGAATTCGGCTCGGACAAAGTTGATGTGGTGTACCCCTCCGTCAGCATCGTCGCCGAGAACCCGGTCGCTGTGGTGGAGCGCACCGTGGCCAAGAAAGGCACCGCGCAGCTCGCGAAGGATTACCTGAACTTCCTCTACACACCCGAAGGCCAGGAGATCGCAGCGAAGCACTACATCCGTCCGCGCAACGAAGCGATCCTCAAGAAGAACAGCGACAAGTTCAAGCCGATCAAGCTGTTCACTGTGCAGGAGCTCTTCGGCTCGTTGTCCGAAGCGCAGAAGGTGCACTTCAACGACGGCGGCCAGTTCGACAAGCTGTACGCCAACAAGTGATCCCGCTGCGCACGGGCAGCAAGAAGGTGCTGCCCGGTTTCAACCTCACGCTCGGATACACGCTGCTGTACCTGAGCCTCATCGTCCTCATCCCGCTTTCGGCGCTCGTCTTCAAGTCGCTGCAACTCTCCGGCGACCAGTTCTGGGAAGCAATCTCGTCGCCGCGCGTGCTGGCCTCGTATCGGCTGACGTTCGGCGCATCGTTCATCGCAGCGGTGGTCAATGTCGTCTTCGGTTTGCTGGTCGCGTGGGTGCTGGTGCGTTATGAATTTTTCGGCAAGCGCATCGTCGACGCGCTGGTCGATCTTCCCTTCGCTTTGCCCACGGCGGTCGCGGGCATCGCGCTCACGGCGCTGCTCGCAGGCAATGGCTGGATAGGCCAATACCTCGAGCCGCTCGGCATCAAGCTCGCGTTCAACCCCAAGGGCGTGGTGATCGCGCTGATCTTCATCGGGATGCCTTTCGTCGTGCGCACGGTGCAGCCGGTGCTGGAAGACACCGAGCGCGAGCTCGAGGAGGCGGCGATGTCGCTGGGTGCCACGCGCTGGCAAACGTTCTACAAGGTGATCTTTCCCGCCATTGCGCCCGCGCTGCTCACGGGTTTTGCCATGGCCTTCGCGCGTGCCATCGGCGAATACGGCTCGGTGATCTTCATCGCGGGCAACATGCCCATGGTTTCGGAGATCACGCCGCTGGTCATCATCGGCAAGCTGGAGCAATACGATTACGCGGGCGCAACGGCCGTGGCGGTGGTGATGCTCGTGATCTCGTTCGTGCTGCTGCTGGTGATCAATGCGTTGCAAGTGTGGCAGCGCAAGCGGGTAGGGGCGGTGTGATGGACGCGACCAAGAAGCGCATCGTCGCGACCGAATCCCGCTGGGCCCGCATTACGCTCACGTCCATTGCGCTGGCTTTCCTGCTGCTGTTCCTCGCCCTGCCGCTGGCCGCCGTGTTCTCCGAGGCGCTGAGCAAAGGCGTCAATGCGTACCTCGATGCGCTGAAGGAGCCCGACGCCTGGTCCGCCATCCGGCTCACGCTGATCACGGCAGCGATCGCGGTTCCGCTCAACCTCGTGTTCGGCATTGCGGCGGCGTGGTGCATCGCCAAGTACGACTTCCGCGGCAAGGCATTCCTCACCACGCTGGTCGATTTGCCTTTCTCGGTGTCGCCGGTCGTCGCTGGCCTGATCTACGTGATGGTCTTCGGCGCGCAAGGCTGGTTCGGGCCTTGGCTTTCGGCGCACAACATCAAGATCATCTTCGCCGTGCCGGGCATCGTGCTCGCCACGGTGTTCGTCACCTTCCCCTTCATCGCCCGCGAGCTGATCCCGCTGATGCAGGCGCAAGGCAACGAGGAAGAACAAGCCGCCATCGTGCTCGGTGCCAACGGTTGGCAGACCTTCTGGCATGTGACGCTGCCCAACATCAAGTGGGGCCTGATCTACGGCGTGATCCTGTGCAACGCGCGGGCGATGGGTGAGTTCGGTGCGGTCTCGGTCGTCTCGGGCCATATCCGCGGGCAGACCAACACGATGCCGCTGCACGTCGAAATTCTCTACAACGAATACCAGTCGGTCGCTGCCTTCTCGGTGGCGTCGCTCCTCGCGCTCTTGGCGCTGGTCACGCTGTTGATCAAGTCGGTGGCCGAGTGGAGGCACGAGCGGGAAATGCGCGCCGCGGCCGAACTGCCGCCCGAGCGGCCCATCCTGAAGGAAGTCTCATGAACAGCCGGACGGCCGAACGCAAAAGACGCAAAGATCTCGCAAAGGACGCAAAGAATTTCAGTCTTGTTTACTTTGCGTTCGGTATTTTGGAGCCCATGACATGAGCATAGAAATCCGCAACGTCAGCAAACGGTTCGGCGAATTCCACGCGCTGCGCGATGTGTCGGTCGACATCAAGTCGGGCGAGCTCATCGCGCTGCTCGGCCCTTCGGGCTGCGGCAAGACGACGCTGCTGCGCATCATCGCGGGGCTGGAGACAGCCGACGCGGGCTCCATCCTTTTCTCGGGCGAGGACACGACAGAAGTGCACGTGCGCGAGCGCAACGTGGGCTTCGTCTTCCAGCATTACGCGCTCTTCCGCCACATGACGGTGTTCGAGAACGTCGCTTTCGGCCTGCGCGTGAAGCCGCGCAAGGAAAGGCCGAGCGAGATGCAGATCAAGCAGAAGGTGATGGAGTTGCTCAAGCTCGTGCAGCTCGACTGGTTGGCGGATCGCTTTCCGGCGCAGCTTTCGGGCGGGCAGCGACAACGCATCGCCTTGGCCCGCGCGCTGGCGGTCGAGCCCAAGGTGCTTTTGCTCGACGAGCCTTTCGGCGCGCTCGACGCCAAGGTGCGCAAGGAGCTTCGCCGCTGGCTGCGCCGTCTGCACGACGAGCTGCACGTCACCAGCATCTTCGTCACGCACGACCAGGAGGAAGCCCTCGAAGTCGCCGACCGCGTGGTGCTGATGAACGCCGGCCGCATCGAACAGATCGGCTCGCCGCAGGAAGTCTGGGACCATCCGGCCAGCCCGTTCGTCTACGGTTTTCTCGGTGACGTCAACCTGTTCCATGGCCGCGCCCACGAGGGCGAGGTGATGCTCGAGGGCCTGCAGATCGAAGCGCCTGAACATGCCGGCGCGCAGAACGCCAAGGCCCGCGCCTATGTGCGGCCGCACGATTTCGATGTCCAGCGCTATTCGCCGGGCGAGGGCATCGACACCGAGGGCCGTCCGCGCGGCATCGTGGTGCAGTTGAGCCGCGCGATCGTGGTCGGCCCGACGGCCCGGATGGAACTTGTGCCCGCCGACGATGCCGGGCCGGGAAGCGATAACATCATCGAAGCGCAGATTCCCGCGCAGCAGTTCCGGGACATGGGGTTCCGGGAAGGCGAAACCCTCGTGGTGACGCCGCGGCGGGCGCGGGTTTTCGTGGAAGGCGGTTAAGGGATGTCCGTTCTCGATTGGTTCGACAACGCGCCGCGGCGCGTGCTGGCGCTCGTGGCGCTGGCCTGCATCGGCCTGCTGGCTTTCGGGCTGGTGCTTCAGCACGTCGCCGGGCTTGAGCCCTGCCCGATGTGCATCGTGCAGCGCTACGCAATGATCCTCGTGGCTGTTGCGGCCGGGCTCGCGGCGGCTTTCAAGGGCCGCGGCGCCGCTGTGGCAGGCGGCTTGCTCGTCGTGCTTTTCGGCGGCTTCGGCGCCTTCACGGCGGCGCGCCAGAGCTGGCTGCAATGGAATCCGCCCGAGGTCGCGTCCTGCGGCCGCGACTTTTACGGAATGATCGAGAACTTTCCCCTGAAGCGCGCCATCCCGATGATCTTCAAGGGCAGCGGCGATTGCACGAAGGTCGACTGGACTTTCCTCGGCCTCTCGATCGCGAACTGGTCGTTGATCTGGTTCGCGTTCTTCATCGTGGTCGCCATCGTTCTCGTCGCGCGCCAACTGCGCCACTCGGCGCGGCGCCCGTCATACGCCTGACGGGTAAGTCTGCGGCTCCTGCGCATGCTGCTCGCCGCGATCCAGCGGCTCGAGCGCCTGCGTCTCGTCGATGTGGATCATGACGTCGAACTGGTCCGCCAGCCGCGTGTGGAAGTAGTGGCTCTGGCGCTCGGTTTCGGGCCGGTAGATCACGCCGATGGCCCGCTGAAGGCGCTGCGGCATAGCCAGGGCGCGAACCGCGTCGTTGCCACGCAGGACCAGCGAGGCGCGCTCCACGCCGCAGCAGTGGAAAACATCTTCCCAGCTCCCATCGAGGGCATCGGCGACGCGCTTGCGGCGGTGGGGCTCGTCCCAGTCACTGGCAGCAGTCACCCAGCCGTTGAACGTCGAGAAGCCGACGAGCACGGCGTCGTGCCCATAACGGTCGCGCGCGAGCTGTCCCACGTTCCATTCGCCCATGTCACCCATCTCGGTGGCGCTCGCGTCGCCCAGGTGCGAGTTGTGCGCCCACACGGCGATGCGCTGCGGCGTGCCCGACGACCCCAGGTGCCGGTCGAGCGCCTGCAGCGTCTCCGCCATATGGCTGTCGCGCAGGTTCCATGACGACACGCGCCCGCGGAACATGGTTCGGTAGTACTCCTCGGCATTGCGCACCAGGCGCGCGTTCTGCTGCGCGTAGAAAAGATCGTCACGCTCCAGCCCTTGCGACGTCGACAGGTGCGCCATGCGCTGATTGATCTCGCGCAGCTGCTGCACCACTTCGTCCTCGCAAGACGGGCTCACGCCGTACGACGCCGCGTAGCCATAGGCCTGGCTGTCGCCGCGCGCATGGTCGAAGCATGCGTAACGCGCACGCGCACGACGGGCTTCATCGGGGTCGTGGTCATCGAGGTACTTGAGAACCGCCTCGATCGACGTGAAAAGGCTGTACAGGTCCAGCCCGTAGAAGCCCACTTTCCGATGCAGCGGCCGGCTCGCGTTGACCTCGCGCAGCCATTCGATGAAGTCGCGCACCTCGGTGTTGCGCCACATCCATGATGGAAAGCGCTGGAAACCCGAGAGTGCTTCGTTCGCATCGCGATCATCCGAAACGCCACGCACATAGCGGTTCACGCGATAGGCATCGGGCCAATCCGCTTCGACGGCAATGGCTGTGAAGCCTTGTTCCGCGACCAGCCGCTGCGTGATGCGAATCCGCTCGCGATAGAAATCCTCCGTGCCGTGCGACGCTTCGCCCAGCAGTGCGAAGCGGGCCTTGCCGATCGCGGCGAGCACTTCGTCATGGTCGTGCGAATCGCCGGCCATCTCGTTCAGGTGCGGCTGCAGTCGCGAAACCAGTTGGTCAGTGTGCAGCGTGTTCATGTTTGCGCCTCGCTTCCTCGAGCAGCCGGCGGACTTCGTCGTCGGTGGATTGCGGGAAGTCGCCATACCACAGGCCCACGGCGCGGAAAGGCGAGGGCGTCTCGGCGCAGACGACCTCATCGGCTTCGTCTTCGAGGACGGCACATGTCTCTTGCGCACCGACGGGCACGGCGACGATCAGCCGTTGCGGGCCTTGCTTGCGGATCGCGGCGACGGCCGCGCGCATCGTCGCACCGGTTGCGAGGCCGTCGTCCACGACGATCACGGTGCGCCCGGCGACTTCCACCGGCGGCCTCGTGCCGCGATAAAGGCGCTCGCGCCGCACGAGCTCGGCCTGCTCTTGACGCACGACGGATTCGATCTCGCGCTCGCTCACGCTCATGCCGGGGTCGATGTTCATCACGCGAACACCACCGCTCGCGATGGCGCCCATCGCATATTCCTCGTGGCCCGGATAGCCGAGCTTGCGCACGATGAAAACATCGAGCTCGGCGTGCAGCGCGCGGGCCACCTCGAAGGCAACCGCGACTCCACCGCGTGGCAGGGCGAGCACAAGCAGATCTTCCTGACCCTGAAGGTGCGCGAGGCGTTCGGCCAGCGCGCGTCCGGCGTGCTGCCGATCATCGAAGATCGTCTCGCGCCACATGCTCATGACGCGACCTCGTGCGCATGCGCGAAGTGAGCCGAGAACCAGCGCGCCGCAGCGTCGGACACCTGTAGCAGCGCACCCGGTTCCTCGAAGAGATGGGTCGCACCCGGAACGACAAGAAACTCCTTCTCGCATTGCATGTGGCTGAACGACTGCTGGTTCAGCTCGATCACGCCGTAGTCCGCACCGCCCACGATCAGGAGCGTGGGCGCTGTCACCGCTGCCAGCGCCGCCGGCCCGGCCAGATCGGGACGACCGCCACGCGAAACCACGGCGGCGACTTCGTGCCCCAATCTCGCAGCAGCGATCAACGCTGCCGCACTGCCGGTGCTTGCGCCGAAATAGCCGATCGGCGCGCGCTTGAGCTCTTCATCCGATTCCAACCAGCGCGTCGCATCCTGCATGCGCCGCGTGAGCAGCGGGATGTCGAACCGGTGCTCGCGCGTCTGGATGTCGTGTTGCTCCTCTTCTACCGTGAGCAGGTCGAAGAGCAGGGTGGCCATACCCGCCTGCTGCAGTTGGCGCGCGACGTGACGATTGCGCGCGCTGTGACGCCCGCTGCCGCTGCCGTGCGCGAACAGCACGACGCCGCTCGAGCCGTCGGGAATCGCGAGATCGCCGTACAGCCAGGCATCGCCCGAAGGGATGCGGACTTCGACCGGGGTGGTGTCCATGGCGCCTCCAACTTAAGAGCAGCTTGCCGCCCGCGGATGTCGGACGGCGCGCCTATCTTTGTAGGAGCGTTTGGGAGGCGAATCAAGCCTTGGCGGGCGGACCCTTGAGCTCGATCATGTTTCCTTCCGGGTCGCGCAGGTAGATCGACGGGCCTTCGCCTTCCGCGCCGTAGCGCGAGCCCGATTCGCCCGGCTCCACGCCATGCGCCTGCAGGTGAGCGCGGATCGCTTCCTCGTCGTACATGTCAACGCGCAGCGCGAAATGGTCGAGGTTGCGCGCCTCGGCACCCGGCGCCGCGCCGCCCATACGGCCGAGCTTGCCATCGACCGGCAC